>NZ_ARYH01000009.1 GCF_000685235.1 Hyphomonas adhaerens MHS-3 | reverse complement strand
AACTTCACATTTGTTGGTAATCAGACGAATGCGTTCCGCTTGAATACCGGAACACTGGGGCACTACCTCAACGGTGTGGTCGACTACGGTAAGGAGTGCATGCGCTTCCAGACTTCCGCAGGTAATGCCGTCGCCGGCTATCAGGAAGGTGCGGATCCAAAGTTCAGCTCCGTGCTGTTCGACTGTGCTGGCGGTCTCGCAGTGCAGCCCAACCCCAATCCAGCCCCCGGTGAACAACCCAAAGAAGACCCTGCGGCTGCGGATGGTGCGGTTGCCGCAGATGCGAACAACTCAACGAACGTGGCCAACACGCTGACCTCGACATTCGTGAACGGTTCGGCTGAAGCGGCAGTCACTGCGGTGGATCCTTCCACGGTGTCGTCCTTCTTCGATGCGGTTGATTACATCGGCGCCGTTGAGAACGCCCAGGACACCTGGTGGCAGGGCTGGTCGTGCGGTCTTGAAGCCAGTGATCCCTGCTGA
>NZ_ARYH01000008.1 GCF_000685235.1 Hyphomonas adhaerens MHS-3 | reverse complement strand
CGGATCCAAAGTTCAGCTCCGTGCTGTTCGATTGTGCCGGCGGTCTCGCATTGACCGGGGACAAAGAAGACCCTGCGGCTGCGCAGGGTGCAGTTGCCGCAGATGCAAACAACACCATTGGTAGCAACTCGCTCGCATCTGTCCTGTTCCCGGGGCCGAATGAGCTTGGCGTCACGCCGTTCGATGCAACGACGCTGTCGAGCTTCTTCGAGCCGACCACCTACATCGGTGCGTTCGGTCCGACCGAAACCGTGACGAACAACTGGGCCGCAGGCTGGACGTTCGCCCTGTTCCCGGAGCCGACTTGCCCGACCGGTACGACCGATTCCGGCTTCGACATTCAGGGCACGACGGTGTGTCGCCTGTCCGGTGACATTACCTCAGATATCCGACTCACGCGTGGCAATTATTATGAGATTGCTGGCCGTGTGGATGTAGGTGTGGATACGGGTGCTGACGGAAATGCCGCGAACGGTGTTGCCGCTTCGCTGACCATCGAATCCGGTGTGACCCTCTTCGGTAACGCAGGGGATGATTATGTTGTTGTGAACCGTGGTTCACAAATTTTCTCGAACGGCACTGCTGCGAACCCGGTTGTCTTCACCTCAGAGGCTGACGTTACAGACAGCCAGGTTGATCCGGAGAATGCAATTGGCGAATGGGGCGGTCTCGTCCTTCTGGGTCAGGCGCCGATCAACCGTTGCCGCGATGTTGCTGTAACGCCAGCGACAGCGCAGTGCGAGAACATTGTGGAAGGCGTGACCAACCCGGAAGCTGTTTATGGCGGTGGTGATGCTGGCGACAGCAGTGGCCGACTGTCTTACACTCTGGTGAAGCACGCCGGGTACGCGGTCGATACGAACGGAAATGAACTCAACGGCATAACATTTGCCGGCATCGGCACGGGCACCGAGGTGAATTATGTTCAGGTCCACAACAATTCGGACGACGGCGTCGAGTTCTTCGGTGGCGGTGTGAATATCAAACACCTCGTCCTGACCGGCAACGATGATGACTCAATCGACACGGATAACGGTTATAACGGCCATATCCAGTATGCCATTGTGGTTCAGCGCCCTGGTGGCGGCGACAACATCACCGAAGCGTCGAGTGTTT
>NZ_ARYH01000007.1 GCF_000685235.1 Hyphomonas adhaerens MHS-3 | reverse complement strand
AAGGAGAGGCCCGATGGGCAAGGCAAAGTTTGAGCGTAACAAGCCGCACGTGAACATCGGCACGATTGGCCACGTTGACCACGGCAAGACGACGCTGACGGCAGCGATTTCGATGGTGCTGTCTGAGGCATCCGGCGGTGAATCGAAATCCTATGCAGACATTGACTCTGCACCGGAAGAGAAGGCGCGCGGGATCACGATCAACACCGCGCACGTGGAATACGAGACGGCCAACCGTCACTATGCCCACGTCGACTGCCCCGGACACGCTGACTATGTGAAGAACATGATCACGGGTGCGGCCCAGATGGACGGCGCGATCCTGGTTGTGAACGCCGCTGACGGCCCGATGCCGCAGACGCGCGAGCACATCCTGCTTGCCCGCCAGGTTGGCGTGCCGGCGCTGGTCGTGTTCCTGAACAAGGTCGACCAGGTTGACGACGAAGAGCTGCTCGAGCTGGTCGAGATGGAAGTGCGCGAGCTTCTGTCGTCCTACGAATTCCCGGGCGACGACATTCCGATCATTGCCGGGTCTGCGCTGGCGGCTGTCGAAGGCCGTGACGATGCGATCGGCAAGGACAAGGTGCTTGAGCTGATGGCGGCTGTGGATGAGTACATCCCGACGCCGGAACGTCCGCTGGACAAGCCGTTCCTGATGCCGGTGGAAGACGTGTTCTCGATCTCCGGCCGTGGTACGGTTGTGACCGGCCGTGTCGAGCAGGGCATCCTGAAAGTTGGCGACGAGATCGAAATCGTCGGTATCCGCGACACCACGAAGACGACCTGCACGGGCGTTGAAATGTTCCGCAAGCTGCTCGACCAGGGCCAGGCTGGCGACAACATCGGTGCGCTGCTGCGCGGTGTGGACCGTGAAGGCGTTGAGCGGGGCCAGGTGCTTTGCAAGCCGGGCTCGATCACGCCGCACACGAAGTTCGAAGCCGAAGCCTACATCCTGACCAAGGAAGAGGGTGGCCGTCACACGCCATTCTTCACCAACTACCGTCCGCAGTTCTACTTCCGTACGACGGACGTGACGGGTGTTGTGACGCTTCCGGCCGACAAGGAAATGGTCCTGCCGGGCGATAACGTGAAAATGGACGTCGAGCTGATCCAGCCGATCGCCATGGACCAGGGCCTGCGCTTCGCCATCCGCGAAGGTGGCCGCACGGTCGGCGCCGGCGTCGTCTCGGCCATCAAAGACTAAGTCTTTACGGCCAACGCCTCAAAGAATCGAAAAGGCCGCCCAAACAGGGCGGCCTTTTTT
>NZ_ARYH01000006.1 GCF_000685235.1 Hyphomonas adhaerens MHS-3 | reverse complement strand
CCACATAGCCCGCCCCGGACCGGCGGAACAGCTGCGCCCAGGCCACCGGGTCCCAGCCGGACAGCGATGCGTTGAACGCCTCGCCGAACCGCTCATACGGGTAATCTGCCCCATACGTTTCCGCATGATACCGCGCCGTCGCGCCGTTCTCGAACAGCATCGTGTTCTGGTACCATTCGGCATACGGTGTATCTGCAAATGAGGCGGCCTGCTCAGGTTCCCCCATCTCCCCCATCGAAACCTTGTGCGGCGCAAAGGCCGGGATGGAATACGGCCCCCAATGAATGAAGATGCCGAACTTGGCATCCAGGAACCAGTCCGGCACCTCGTGGGATGACAGGCTCTCGGCGGTCGGCTCGTAAGCCTGCTTCGGGTTTGGGGCGGGGGAGGAATCGTCGTGCATCAGCCAGCCATCTCTTCTGCCCACACTTTGCCGTGCGGGAATTCATGATCGGCGATGCTTTGCGGAAACAGGTCAACCGAATATCCCGGCGCTGATGGTGCGATATACCGTCCGTTCCGGGTTTCGATCGGGTTCACAAAATGCTGGTGCAGGTGCGCCGCATGTTCGATCACCCGGTCCGTCATGGTGCCGGAGATGCAGACGAAGTCGATCATGGACAAATGCTGGACGTATTCGCAAAGGCCGACACCGCCGGCATGCGGGCAGACGGGCACACCGGCCTTGTCCGCCATCATCATCACCGCCAGGACTTCATTGACCCCCGCCAGACGGCAGGCATCGATCTGGCAGAACCCGATCGCGCCCGCCTGGAGGAACTGTTTGAACATCACACGGTTGTGGGCGTGCTCCCCGGTTGCCAGCAGCACGGGCGAAACCTGCTCCGCAATGGCCTTGTGGCCGAGAATGTCGTCCGGGCTGGTCGGCTCTTCCACCCAGTAAATATCGTAAGGCGCCATGGCCCGGATGGCCTGCACGGCATCGTCAACATCCCAGACCTGATTGGCATCGACGCTCAGACGAACGTCCGGGCCGAGCGTGTCACGGAACAGTTTGCACCGGCGCAGATCCCCCTCCAGGTCTCCGCCGACCTTGATCTTGAAGTGCCGCCAGCCTTCGGCATGGGCGGCGCGCAACCGGCGCACGATCTCTTCATCCGTGTACCCGATCCAGCCTGCCGACGTCGTATAGGCGGGATATCCGTCGCGGATCAGTGCCGCCGTTCTTTCCGCCCTGCCGCCAGCCTGTTGCGTCAGCCGGTCCAGCGCTTCGGCTTTTGGAAGATAGTCGGATATGTGCCGGAAATCGATCGCCGAGACGATGCGCTCCGGCGGCATGTCGCTGACATATTTCCACAGGGGCTTGCCCGCGCGTTTGGCCAGGGCATCCCACACCGCATTGATCAGCGCGGCTGCCGCAAGATGCACGACGCCCTTCTCCGGACCGAGCCAGCGATACTGGCTGTCATTGAGGAGAAGCCGGGACGCAAGCCCCAGATCTTCTTCAAACTCGTCCAGTTCGCGGCCAATCAGGTGCAGGCCCAGCCCCTCAATCGCCGACACGCACAGATCGTTCCCGCGGCCGATGGTGAAGGTCAGGCCATTCCCGTCCGGATCCCCCCCTCTCATATGGAGGGTCGCATAGGCACAGGAGTAATCCGGATCGGGATTCATCGCATCCGAGCCGTGACTGTGACGCGACGTTGGAAAGCGAATATCCCGCGCTTCGATTCCGGTGATCACGATCCGCTCTCCAGTTTGAATGACTGG
>NZ_ARYH01000005.1 GCF_000685235.1 Hyphomonas adhaerens MHS-3 | reverse complement strand
GGAGGCGACGGGGGCGGGGGGGCAGGCGGTGGAGAGACGGGTGTGTCTGTCGAGCTGCCACTGCCTCCGCCGCCTCCGCATCCGGTCAGGAGTGCAAGCGCCGAAACAGACATCAGAATTGGCGTCAGGTATTTCATCCGGTTCCCTCCAGACGGCATCTGGAATCAAGGCGCAGCCGTTCGGGGGCTGGTATTGCTGAAATCTAGAGGTCGGTGAGGACGCTCGAACGATCTGGCAATCGTTTAAAGCAATGGCGGTTCAGGCTGTCCACGCCGGATGTCCGTACCGCCATCGGGGCCGGGGCGGGCCGTTGCCTCTAGGAGGGATGTCCAGCTTCAGAAAGTCTGCCGCGCCGTAACTATCTGGACCTGCTCACCGTGGCGCCTTCAGCAGCCTTGGTCATGTTTGTGGCGGCAGAGCGCTTGCGGCGCTCTTTCAGCCATTTATTGACCTTCGCCCGGACGGGTTCATCGTACCATTGCCAGGCAACAAACGAGATTGCCATCGATACGGCAAGAACGATGAAGCTTCCCAGCGCTGGGGTTTCAATGATGACCGGATATTTCCAGGCGATCCGTTTGACCGTCTCGTAAACCGGGTAGTGCAGGATGTAGAGTGCGTAGGACATGCCGCCGAGGGTCGCGAACGTGGAGGACAGCCAGCGAGGGGGTTGTACGATCAGGTACAACCAGAGCAGAATCGGGCCGACCAGCGTCACCAGGATGATGCTGCGGATGAGGAACAAGGGTTCCGGCACATCGAAGCCATAGAGCACGAGAAGCAGGATCAGCGGGATTGAAATGAGGCTGCGCCGGGAAGATGTCTCTTTCGGCTTGCCCATCAGTCGATAGATCAAAACGCCGGCAAAGAAGGTGCAGGACACACGGCCAAAGCCGCCCCAGAATTCAGTCCAGCGTGAGCCAAGATCGGTTGTGTCATAGTGGAAGGCCATGGCCAGGAACATCGCAATGCTGATGGCCAGCACCACGAGCAGCCCGGATGTCCGCCGGATGTAGGGATAGATCAGGATGTAGACGAGGTTGATCACCAGCTCAAAAAACAGGGTCCAGGCCGGTACGTTCGCCGCGTAGATGTACTCCGAATTCGGATCCATCCACGGAACCATGAAAAAGGCCGGAGCCGAGTTCAGCAGCAGGTCGGACAGGGATGTATCCGGGCTGTCGCCATAATAGGCGTAGAGATGGACGATTGTGCCCATCAAAATACCCAGAATATACAGGGGATAAAGCCGGACGACCCGGGCAAGCAAGAACTGGCGGGCTGACATGCCCCGGTCGAAACGGGGCTCATAGGCAAAGGCGAGAACGAAGCCGCTGAGAATGAAGAAGATGTCCACAAGCGGGACCAGGGGAAGGGTTGGAAAGCCGGGCCAGAACATTGCGCTGTGCCCGAGAACAACGAGCATTGCGCCCACTCCACGTGCACCATCCAGCGTCAGAAAGTTCTGGCTTTCGAGCCTGGTCTTCATTTTAGCGTCCCCTGCAAGAGTTCTTGCTTGCGTAGAATGCAAGATACACACCGGGAGAAGTGAGTGACAGTTCTTTCTCTTCCGGCGGGAGGAATTTTAGGCTGTTCGGCGGTTTCGCAGGCAACTTGCCCGATTCACCGTTTCCGGGAGGAGGCTTCGGACTGAGACTGATCGGCGCGTGCCAGCACGACGAACAAAGCAGTCAGTCCGAACACCAAAAGGCAGGTCAGCATGATGCGCGGTTGCCACCACAATCCATCCATCCGGTATTGGTCGAGCTTGTCCGTGGTGGTCAGCCCGGCCAGCAGCAAGCCACCCGCCATCAGGCCAACTGCGCCGGGCATCGGCGAAGGCGTGTCGTCGGCCGGTGTCGTGTCAGCAATTGTCGCCAGGAAAACGAGCAAGATGTAACCGAAGAACCGTGCCCAATCGTGCGCGATGAGCATGAGCGGGAAAACGGCGAGCATCACCAGCGCGAACGAGATCAGGATGCGTGCCTGCCTCGAGGTTGGCGGGACCGACGCGCCGTACCGGCAGCCGATTACCATAAGCCCAAGGAACAGCGGCACCATGATTGCGCCGCTGACGCGTGCCGCCGTTTCGAACAGGCCGGAGAAACCGCTGCCGAACATTCGGACGAGTTCCTCGCTCAGAAGGTTGTCGAAACTGTCGAACTTTCCTTCGTAGATGAAGGTCGCGTTGCCGAGATGCAGGACTGGGTTCGACGTTGGCGGTTCCGCCATGTTCGTGAGCATCAGAATGGCGACGATAACGGCGCTGGTTGCCAGACAGGCGCCAAACGCAGCCCAGGATGCGAGGTTCCGGCGCAGGACGAGCGCCTGAATGCCCAGTGCTGGCAGGACAAAGAAGACGCTGGCTTCATGGGTCAGAGACATGAAGAGGCCCAGAAGGGCAAAGACCGGTACAATTATGAGAAGGTTTCGTGTCGGCAGAATGAAACGCGCAGCAAGAATATAGACCAGCAGGATCAGCTGCAGCGGATCGCCCAGCGTCTCCAGCAGGATTCCGAAGGTGGCCGGGGAAATCAGAACAGCCATGGTCAACAGCGTGGCGTCCCATTGCCCCATCCGGCGTGTCAGCCGCCACATCGCATCGATCGCCACCGCGGCAAGACCTAGCGCCGCAACCCAGCTGCCAATTGTGATCAGCGCATAGCTTGTATTGTCTCCGCCCAGTAGCGCGATGAATTCGCCCAACAGGCCTCGCCGGGCGAACCCGTCGCTATAATCCCGGGCCCAATGTGTCGCCCAGTATTCATGTGGGCCGAACCAGTAGAACAAGTGCCGCTCACCGCGCACGAGGAAAACCAGGGAGAGCGCGAACGCACCGGAGAACCAAAAGAGATGCTGTCTGCTGATGCGTGGCATTGGATCAAGCGCTCACTATGGTCTCGGCGCGAACGCTGATCCGGTCGGCCGATTGCGGCTTCAGTGAAAGAGCGTTGGAGACGGCTGTGGTGTTTTGTGCGCTGTCCGTGGGGATCCAGTCAGATTCCGCCATTATGTTCCCCATTGCGCCTTGCGGGCTTTTCCATCAGTGGAGGACTGCCCACCGCTCACTCCAGTTGCTGGTTCAATTGCGAATATTTTGCAAGACCGGTGCCGGAGATTTTGGGAGCCGTGTCAGGTGAGTTGTGAGTGAGACCGTTCAGGGCAGGGCTTGCGGTCAAAGGCCAGCACCGGCAACGGCCTGACGTCTCCTCGACTGCAGATCGAAAGCCGTGTGCAGCGCCGAAAACTGGACAAGCGCTTGTGTCTGGTTATTGCATCGCCGCATGAGCCAGTATCACGACCTACTTGTCGCGCTGCGGAAAATCACCCGCGCGATTGATATGCATTCCAAGAAATTGGCGAAGGATTCCGGATTGACGGCGCCGCAACTGTTGGTCCTGCAATGCGTCGCCGGGGACAAGCGCGCCAAGCCGAGCGATATCGCGCGTCAGGTTCATCTGTCCCAGGCGACCATCACGTCAATTGTCGACAGACTGGTGCGGGCAGGACTGGTCGTCCGGGAACGAAACGAACACGACCGGAGAAGCCTGGAAGTCGTGATCACCGACGAGGGCAAGAGACGGCTGGTCGATGCGCCGGAACTGCTTCAGGAAGGCTTTCTTTCGGCATTTGACAATCTGGCCGATTGGGAAAAGTCGCTTCTGGTTTCCAGCATGCAGAAAATTGCCTTCATGATGCATGCCGACAATCTTGATGCCGCGCCGATCCTCGAGGTCGGGGATATCAACGACTCGGGAGCCTAGCTCTCCTGGATTTGCTCCAGTTCGTCATCCGATGGGGTGTCCCATTGGATATGCCGGTCATCAAGCACGACGATGTTGTCGCGGCTGACGATGGTCGCATTCGTCTGGAAGCCCAGCAATTGCTTGGCGGGAATTTCCTTGTTCCGCGCGAGAATGAGCGTTTCCTCGGCTGTGAAGTTTGCCAGCCCGCGGGCCCGTTCATTGCCTTGTTCGTCATAGATGTGGAGCACATCACCGCGGACAAATGTGCCTTGGATCGATTGAATGTCCTGACGCAGCAGACCGCGTTCTCCTCGGCAAAGCGCGTCGATCGCGGTTTCGGGGACGACGATGCTGCCGGCCATCTGAAGGCGGTCCGTCAGCCAGGTTGTCCAGTCGGTGGCCGGTTTGTCGTGGGCGATGCATTTGGTGTGCTTGCGCGTTCCGTCGAGCAGGGATGTGACAGGGCGCTCGGCTTCGCCGTTTCCGATGATTGTCGTGCAGCCGGAATTCTGGGCCATATTGGCGGCCTGCATCTTGGTCAGCATGCCCCCACTGCCGAGGCTGCTTACACCTTTGGTGACTTCCAGGAACTCATTCACATCGTTGACGGTTTCCACCAGCTTGGCGCCGGGTTCTTCCGGGTTGCGGTCATAAAGGCCATCCACACAGGTGAGGATCACAAGCGTTTCGGCCTGAACCATCTGGGCGACCTTGGCTGCGAGCCTGTCATTGTCGCCGACGCGGATTTCTTCCGTCGTGATGGAGTCGTTTTCGTTGACGATTGGCGTGATGCCAGCCTGTATCAGCCTGTGCACAGTATTCTTCGTGTTCAGGAAACGGCGGCGGTCTTCCAGGTCTTTCAACGTGACCAGAACCTGCGCGATGTCGAAGCTGTACTCGTGCGCAACCTGTTTGTAGGCATTCAGCAGGATGGGCATGCCGCAGGCAGCCGCGGCCTGCTTGTCCCGCAAACCAGCTGTCTCCGGTGACTCGCCGATCGCACTCAATCCGAGGGCCACGGCGCCGGATGAGCAGATGAGGACTTCATAACCTTCGTCACGGAGCGTTTTCACATCGTTCAGCAATTGTTGGATGAACGCCCACCGTGGGGTCAGCAATTCTGCATTGGCCAGCAGGCTCGATCCGATCTTGATAACGATACGCTTTGATTTAGGCACACAGGGCTCCCTTGGTTCCTTAGGCCCCGACCTAGGCTGCGTTGGGGTCGTTCGCAACACGATTAGAGCACAAAGTAACAGTCCAACCGCTCATATAGCGGCGAAAAAGTCGAAAAACGCTCAATCTTAACAACCTGTTTTCCCTGATGGTTCCTCGGAAACCGGCCAATCGGCGGGAAACCACAGCAGAAAATTTGAATTCAAAGTAAGATCGGCCTATGTGCGGGGCAACGAGATTCGGAGGACTTATGCACGCATTGATGGTTGGTTGTGGAAATATGGGCGCTTCACTGCTCGCCCGTTGGGTGGACGTTCCGGGGATGACCTACGCGGCCGTCGACCCTGTTGCGACGTTTCCGGATTCACGTGTGAAGACCTTCAAATCGGCGGCAGACGTGCAAGGCGGCCCGTATGATCTCCTGGTGATTGCCGTGAAGCCTCAGATGATTGCCGATGTCATTCCGGATTACCTGAAATATGTCCGGCCTGACGCGCCAGCCCTTTCCATTGCGGCCGGTGTTGCCTGCGAAAGACTGGAGACGGTTGTCGGCTCGCGGCCGATCATCCGCGTGATGCCAAATCTGCCTGCCAGCATCGGCAAGGGCGTGAGTGGCGTGTATTTCAACGACAAGACGCCCGATGATGCAAAGACGCTGGCCCGGCAGATGATGCAGGCGGCCGGCTCTGTTGTTGAAGTCGACAAGGAAGATGATCTCGACAAGGTAACGGCGATTGCAGGCAGCGGTCCGGGATATGTGTTTGAGATTGCGCGGACCTACGTGGAAGCCGCCAAAGAGCTGGGTTTTGAAGAAAGCCAGGCGCGCAAGCTGGTGCTGGACACAATTGCAGGAACGATCGAGCTGGCGGCCAGTTCATCGGATGATCTGGCAGACATGCGCAACGCCGTGACCAGCAAGGCCGGCACGACCGAGGCTGGATTGAAGGCCTTGAATGGAAATGGCGATCTCTCGCGCCTGTTGCTCGAAGCAACGCAGGCAGCGTACAAGCGCGCCGTTGAGTTGCGATAGGGGCACTTATCGATGAAGCAGGGGCTGGGTCTGACAAAAGCAAGTCATGTGCATCGGGTACATGTGATCCCGCCGCCTGACGGTGAGCCACCGAGGGACGTTTTCTAGGTCTCCGACCGGAATTCTTCGGAGTAGAATATCCCGAACGATCTTGCCGGATGAGCCGGCCAAACGAAATTCGAACACTGAAAAAGTGAGCCCATGAACCACGAAGCTCTGATTTCTCTTGCGGTATATTTTGTTTTGATGCTGGGCATCGGCCTGTACGCCTATCGGAAGTCCACAAGTGACGTTTCCGAATACATGTTGGGCGGTCGCCAACTGCACCCTGCGGTGGGTGCACTTTCTGCGGGCGCATCCGATATGAGCGGGTGGATGCTTATGGGATTGCCGGGCGCTGTCTTCGTATCGGGCTTCAGTGCAGCATGGATTGCTGTGGGGCTCGTTATCGGCGCCTATCTCAACTACCTGTTCGTCGCGCCGCGTCTGCGCGTCTATACGGAGATGGCGGACGACGCGATCACCATTCCGGATTTCTTCGAAAAACGTTTTCACGACAAATCACGCGCGCTACGTGTGCTGTCCTCCGTTGTGATCGTTATTTTCTTTACTCTGTATACATCGGCAGGCGTGGTTGCTGGCGGCAAATTGTTTGAGGCGTCTTTCGGACTCGATTATCAGCTGGGTCTTTTCCTCACCGCGGGTGTGGTCGTTGCCTACACGCTGTTCGGTGGCTTCCTTGCAGTCAGTCTGACTGACTTTGTTCAGGGCTGCATCATGTTTGTAGCGCTTGTGCTGGTGCCTGTCGTGGCGATCAGTGCGGTCGGCGGTTTTGACGCCACGCAAGCCGAAGTCCTGGCGTCGCCAGCTGCCAGCGTGCCGGATGCGCCCAGCCGTGCAAATTTCTTTAACTGGTTCCAGGGGCTGTCTGTCATCGGGATCATTTCCGCAGCAAGCTGGGGCCTCGGCTATTTCGGCCAGCCCCACATCATCGTGCGTTTCATGGCGATCCGGACGCTTAAAGACATTGCCACGGCCCGATACATCGGGATGAGCTGGATGATCGTGACTGTGATCGGCGCGGTCGCGGTCGGTGTTACTGGCGTGGCCTATGTCAACGAGCACAATCTCAACAGCGAACTCACCGATCCGGAAACCATCTTTATCCTGTTCTCGCAGGTCCTGTTCCATCCGCTTATCTCGGGCTTCCTGCTGGCGGCCATTCTGGCGGCGATCATGAGTACGATTTCATCCCAATTGCTGGTGTCTTCCAGCTCGCTGACAGAAGATTTCTACAAGACTTTCCTGCGCAAGGAGGCAAGTCAGACGGAACTGGTTGCGGTTGGAAGGATATCGGTGCTTGTGGTTTCACTTGTCGCGATTGGACTGGCCTTCGACCGGTCGAGTAATATTCTGTCGCTCGTCGGAAATGCTTGGGCTGGTTTCGGAGCGGCCTTCGGTCCGATCATTCTGCTCAGCCTGTATTGGCGGGGCCTTACGCGCGATGGCGCATTGGCCGGCATGGTCGTTGGCGCGGTCACCGTGCTGTTCTGGCTATACGCACCGATTGAGATCGACGGGAAGTCCTTGTCCGATATCCTGTACGAGATCGTGCCTGGCTTCGTGTTGAGTGGTGTGGCCGCGATTGTTGTCAGCATCGTCGGCCGGGATGTGCTGCCGCATGTGCTTCACCGCTTTGGTGAAATGGAAAAAGCGATGGAAGAAGGCAGCAAGTAAGCAGGTTAGTCTTGCTGCCCTGCTGGGACGGGAAGTCAGGAATCGTTTTTCAAGCGCCAATGGTAGCTTGCGACGAGGAAGGAAACTTCCTGGGTGATTTCGTCTTCCTGTTCTGGGGTCTCGATAGCCATCTCGGTTGCGGAAAACATCAGTTCGATGGTCAACTTCGTCGCCATGGCGAGTCGGTCTTCGGGAACATCTGGCAGCTTTGTTCGAAGGTCTTCCAGTATCTTGTCGCTGACGAGGTCGCGGGACTCGAGGCGAACCTCCTTGAGCACCGGTATGACGCGCATGACCCGCACAACCCAGGCGCCTCCCGGGAATGATTTGGTGATCTCGTTTACATGTCTTTGGATCCGCAGAATGCTTTTTGTGGATGCCTCGAATGACTGTGTGTCGATCCCGCCTTCTTGCAGCCACTCGAATACGGCCTGATCCTGAGCTTCCATAAGGCGGCGGCCCAGTTCGTGGAGGATCGCATATTTGTTGGGGAAGTAGCGGTACAGGGCAGGAGGGGTCAGGCCCGCTCTTTTACAGATCATATTGGTCGACAAGCGCTCAAAGCCGACTTCGGAAAGCAGGTCGCCTGTGACTGAAAGGATGGATTCGAAGGTGTTGCGCGCGCGGTCCTGAGACGGAGAAACTTTTGTTTCCAATTCCACGCCTTCTGGCGCCTGCCGAAGATCATTCGCCGGTGTTCGCTTGGTCAGGCCCGTTTTCTGCCCCGATCCGGGCATACGCATTCCCCTCAGTTTTGGGTTGTGCCCCGTTAACGCCGAGCGTGAGGCGTATTTTTGAAGATTTGTGACAGATAAGCGCAGCTGAGCTGGCAAGTCCATCTGATCGATTCAAGCGTTGCGAGACAATCATGCTCAGTTTCTCGGCAAGAGATACAATGAATCACTGGGCTGCGGCGGCATTCTTTTGCGGGCTGCAGGCGTAAAAGTCCTTTTCTTGAAATATTTTGATTGCGTTTGCCAGGTTTCCGGATGAGCGAAAGTTGCTCTGAAAGAATATGCAGGCAAAAAAATGCTTCAGGATTTGGATAGAAGCAGACATCGAAGCGTCTTGTTTCATAGACGCGTATTAGACGGGTGAAGGATTAGTATGATCAGAAGGTTTTTGAGTTCGTGCTTGGTGGCGGTGTGTGTGACGGGTTCATCGCTGGCTCAAGACCTGGCGATCACCGATGTGACCGTGTTCGATGGAACGGGCGCGGAGCCATACAGGGCGACCGTCATGTTCGACGACGGCCTCATCTCAGCTATCGACAAGGCCGCGGGACCGGCGCCGGCAGGCGTGCCGGCAATTGATGGGAGCGACCTGTCGCTTTTGCCTGGATTCTTCGACCTGCACGTTCACTACACTCCGATCGGACAGCCGGCGACAACGCCCCAGATTTCGCAGGAATACGCCAAGGCTGGCGTGACATCAGTGTATGATTTTGCCCAGGCGCCGGAAGCCTTCGCCCCGCGGCGCGAGTGGCTGCAATCGCTTCCAGGGCCGCGCGTGAATTTTGCCGCGCGCATGAGTACCACCAATGGACATGGTGCTGACTGGTCCGACACAAGCACCACCAAATGGGTCAATACCCCCTACGCCGCCACCGAAGCGGTCAAGGCATTGCTGCCGTATCAGCCCGATGTCATCAAGGTCTTCACAGACGGTTGGCGTTATGGGTCCGGAGTAGATAATACGAGTATGAATGAGCCGACCCTGACCGCTCTGGTCGAGGAAGCGCACGCCAACGGCCTTAAAGTTCTGACTCACACGGTAACGAAAGACCGCGCCGAGATTGCTGGGCGTTCCGGCGTAGATGTTATCGCGCACTCAGTGCTCGACAGACATGTGGATCAGGTCACGATTGATGCGCTCAAGAACGGCGGCACGGCGTATGCCGGCACGCTTGCTGTCTACAATCCAGACAAACTGGAAACGACCCCATTTGAACGGGAGCATCCTTCTTTCAAATCGCGCCAGGCACGGTTTCAGGTCGGATTGGACAATATGAAAGCGCTGTACGAAGGCGGTGTTCTGATTGCGTTGGGCACCGATGCCGGGATGCCGCGCACTCCGCATGGCTATTCGACGCTTTCGGAAATGGAGTTGATGGTGCGCGCCGGGCTCCCGCAGACGGCTGCCCTGATGGCTGGTACATCCAACAGTGCGCGTGCCGTCGGTGTCTATGATCAGCGCGGCTCAATTGAAGTTGGCAAGGACGCGGATGTCGTACTGATCGCGGGCAAGCCGTGGGAGAATATCTCCGATCTGCACAAGACGAAGTACACCTTCGTCGGTGGGGAAAAGGTCTTTGGCGAAGGAGCGCCAGCGCCGATTGAGGCGACTGTCATGTCGTCCTCCGAAATCACGGACACACTGATCGCCGATTTCGACCGGGAAGACGGGCGTTCCTCGCGCGATACGCTGGTCGTAGGTGACCCCGATGGAGGAATGGAGCGCAGCTGGCAGGTTTTTGAAGTGATCGATGATGGCGATCGGGGCGGTGTTCTGCACTTGTCTGCAGACCTTGCGCTGCGGGAAGACGCTCGGGCCGGAATTGTTGTCCCCATGAATGTCGGGTCAGTTCAGCCTGCGGATGGTTCCGCTTATAAAGGCGTGACTTTTGATGCGCGCGGAGACGATAAGCCGTACACCCTGGTCGTGGCGACAACGGAAGGGCGTTGGAGCTACGGGTTCGAAGTGGGTGAGGACTGGGAGACGGTAATTGTTCCGTTTAAAGACCTTATCGCACCTGCAGCTGGTGCTGAATGGACGGGCGACAATATCGTAGATATGCGCCTCCTCGTCAAACGTCCTGGTGGCGACACCGTGTGGTTTGAGCTCGATAACGTCAAATTTTTCTGAACGGTAGGTTCGGTCCGGCATTCGCGCGTCGTCTCTCTGAGTGTTGGGCGTATACGAATTAAAAACGAAGCATAGCAAAGCGGCCGCCAGTTTTTGGCGGCCGTTTTTTTAATCGCTCAACTATGCTTCAGCTGTGTGACAACTTTGTCTGCGCAGGTGCAACATTTGTGGGCAGGTGAATTAAAAACGAACAAAAATTTACGTTTTTACGTGTGCAAAAATCACTCCGTCAGTAACCTGTAAGTGCTCAAAGCAGAGCAACGCGTCAGGTCAACGGCGGCCTCATAAAAAGATCCAAACACAGATTAACTTAGTTCTGGTCGCGCTCCGGCGCGCCAGTGGGGCAAGAGATGCGCGAATGTCCGGCAGGGGGTCTGTCGGCAATGCGGGGACTTGCGGGAAAACAAAAGCTCAGGAGTCAGCGAGAAATGAAATCCAGAGAAAAAGACGGGTCGATGTACGGGAACGGCACCGCGCGCGTTGCGAAGCCGGGACGGTTCATGCGGCGATGTGCCATGACGGTGTCAACCGGTGCACTATTATTCAGCGTGCTTTCGCTGGAAGCATTGGCCCAGGAGCAATCCGAAGACGACACGGCCCAGATGGAGAAGGTTCTGATCCTTGGTTCCCAGATTGCTGGTGCCAAAGTATCAGGTGCCCTCCCGGTTTCGGTTGTGTCGCCAGATGAAATCGACGCGACCGGTGCCGTATCCGCAGAAGAACTTTTCCGTACCATTCCATCGGCCGGCGATATTACCTTTAATGGAACGTATCTCGGTGGTGCGAACTCCAACGCCGCACGGGGGGACGTTTCTACAGTCAGTTTGAGGGGGCTCGCGCAAGGCAACACTCTGGTCCTGCTCAATGGCCGCCGTACGGTCGTTCACCCGACCTCGCAGACCGACAATCAGACGCCTGTCTTCGGATACAACATCAATGCCATTCCGGTTCAGGGGCTGGCGCGGGTTGAGGTTCTGAAAGACGGTGCGGCAGCTCTTTATGGCTCGGATGCTGTTGCAGGCGTTGTGAACAATGTTCTTCGGTCCGATTTCGAAGGTTTCGACGTGAACCTTCAATACGGCATGGCGGAAGGGACGAACCTGAAGGAATTTACCGCGGACATGCTCTACGGGACAGATTTTGCCAATGGTAAGGGCAATATCTCTATCTATCTTGGTGGCACGACCCGGGATTCCCTGCTGCGCTCGGATCAGGATTACACCAACATTGCCGATATGCGGCCACTCACGAACGGGACAAACTGGGCAGGTGTCGCCTGGGACAATCGGTCTACGTTCACCAGTCCGTGGGGCCAGTTTACGCCGGTCGACACCTCCATCGGCCAGATCAGTGCTGACGGCACATCGTTTACGGATGCTGCCGGCACTTTCCATGTCCAGCCGGAAGGGTTCGGGGCTGGCTGTCCTTACGATGTTGGCGACAGCATCTGTTACGGCGCTGGCAGTATCTTTACATCTGCGTACAGAGATATGCGCAACGATCAGATGGCGACTTTTGATACGCTGACCATGCTGCCAGCGGTTGACCGACTGAACATGTTCAGCTTCGCCAACTATGACGTGTCCGACAGCCTTCGGCTTTACGGTGAAGTCGGATACTACACGGCAGAATCAGAGGCCGTGGTCGGTTCCACGGGCTCGCTGGGATCCGGACCGATTTACATTGCGGCGGATGCTTACTGGAACCCGCTGGGACCCGTTGGGTCCGCCAACCGTATTGATGGTCTGAGCGCCAATGTGCCAAATGAAGGCTTGGACCTGGTGATCAACTCCTACAGCGCTGTGGACGCCGGCACGCGTACAGTTAATGTCGACAATGAACAGACGAGACTGTTGGTCGGCGCCAAAGGCGATGCCTTCGGATGGGATTGGGACTCTGCGATCCTGTACAACGAAGCGATCGTCACCGACTCGGCCGACGGTTACGATTCCCGGCTTTATCAGCAAGCCATCAACCGAACGGATGCCACGGCTTACAATCCGTTCTGTGGTGGTATTCCGGGAACGCCATCGGTTGGCGGGCCAAGCTGTAACTCCCCGGAAACCATCGACAGTTTCCGCATCACCCAGGTTCGGGAAAACAAGACCACGCTGGCGCTTGCTGATTTCAAGGTCTCGAAGCCCGACTTGTTCTCGATCTGGGCGGGTGACATCGGCTTTGCGGGCGGCATCGAATTCCGTCGCGAGACGTACCATGACGATCGCGACCCGCACCAGGACGGCTCACTGCCTTACTATGATCAAATCACTGGCAATCTCGTGTCGGCATCCAGCCTGATGACGCATAGCCCGTCACCTGATGTCAAAGGTAGCCGGAACGTGTCTTCGGCTTACTTTGAAGTCGCGGTGCCGCTGGTTTCTCCTGAGATGAACATTCCATTCGTC
The DNA here is from genome assembly GCF_000685235.1 of Hyphomonas adhaerens MHS-3. NCBI lineage: Bacteria > Pseudomonadati > Pseudomonadota > Alphaproteobacteria > Hyphomonadales > Hyphomonadaceae > Hyphomonas > Hyphomonas adhaerens. Next base: position 80,222 of record NZ_ARYH01000005.1, on the reverse strand, counting down.
CAGGCGCTCGATCTCCAGGCAGCGGCCCGTTATGAAGACTATTCGGACGTGGGCTCAGTCTCGAAACCGAAAGTGTCGGCATCCTGGGACGTTATTGATGGTCTGCGGTTCCGCGGTTCCTGGTCGGAAGGCTTCAAGGCGCCGAACCTCGAAGTGGTCAACACGCCACTTCTGGAACGCGTCAATGGGTATCCGGACTATATCCAGTGCCAGGCAGCTCTCAGCCAAGGCCGGATTACCGACTTCAGCCAATGTGCAACACTGAGTGTGACGGTCGCCAGCCTTCGCTCTGGTAACTCCGATCTGGAACCGGAAGAGTCGGAAAGCTCGTCCTATGGCGTGGTGTTCGAACCTCAGTTCATCCCGGAAAAGTTCGGGACTGTGACGCTGACGACGGATTTCTGGAGCATTGAGCAAAAGAACCCGATCGGCCTGCTGAATGACTCGGTCGCACTGTCGTATGACTACCTCCTGCGTCTGCAGGGTAGCTCGAACCCGAATGTGATCCGCGCTGACCCAACGCCTCAGCAAATTGCTGACTTTGCAGGCACGGGCTACGATCCTGTGGGAGACGTGGTCAACGTGGTGGCCCGGTTTACCAACCTCTCGGCACTCAAGGTCGAGGGTATCGACTACGGCGCTTATTGGGATGTTCCAGTCGGTCCGGGTGACCTCTCCATGAACGTCAACGCGACTTATCTGAACACCTACTACCAGAGCCCGACAGACGAAGCGGCCGCAATTCTCGCCGGGCTGGATGATGGAACGGTGAACCCGTACGTCACCGTCACTGGTGGTGGTAGCCTGATCCGGGAAGACGGGCGTCCGGAATGGAAGTACTCCATGTCAATGTCGTACGACATCGCGAACTGGAAGTTTGGAGCGTTCTCTCAATACACGAGCCAAGTATTCCAGACGTCAGTGAGCAGCACGAGCTACGGTCCATGGCCGATTGAAGACCACACGACGTGGAATTTCTACGGCCAGTACACTGTCGAGAATGATGCCTGGACCGATGGGACTGCCATTCGAGTTGGTGTGCGGAACGCGTTTAATGAAGACCCGCCGCTGGCTGATACCTACGGCTATCTCTCGTCCTTGTACCAGCCGCTTCCGCGCTATTGGTACGTGAACGTGAAAAAATCCTTCTAACAAGGATTAGCCTCAGAATGGAATTCGGGGTGGCGCAACCGCGTCACCCCGGACTTCCAACCCGGGAGGCTGGCTCTTGCAATCAGGCCGTCTCCGATTTCATTTGGCTTAATTGCAACAACAGGCTGTAGAAGTTGAGGTTGGACTGTTGAGGGAGGGTTTCAGAAGTTATGAAAAAGCAAGATGAGCGAGAGTGCGTCGAGCGCGACGAGCCCGTTGAGGCAGCTGCCGCCGGTTTGGACCGACGCCATTTCCTGACTGCTGGGGCGCTTGCCGCGAGTGGCGTCGCGGCTGCATGTGTCTCGCCCGTAGAGCCAGACAGTTCAACGGCTTCAGTTTCAGAGCCGCCCACGCCACCAGATGCCCCGGAAAGCGGAGATCTCGACGTTGCCTCACATCGTGTGGAGACGCCGGGGCCCCACGGTGTTGTCAGCGCCGGACACCCGCTCGCTGCTTCGGCGGGCCTGCGCATGTTCATGCAAGGGGGCGCTGCCGGTGATGCTGCGGTTGCCACGATGGCAGTTCTCAATCTCGTTGAGCCATGGGCTTCCAGTATCGCTGGCAACGGGTTCGCCACCGTTTACGATAAACCAAACGGACAGGTGAAGGCACTGAAGTTCGGCGGGGCTGCGCCGCTCGCCCTTGATCCCAAGAGCGACCCGAGCGCGTTTGACTGGGGTGTGAAAGCTGCGACGACGCCTGGCGCGTTCGATGGATGGATCGAACTGCTTCGTCAGCACGGACGCCTTTCGCTCGCTGATGTGTTTGCACCCGCAATCGATCTTGCGAGAAACGGCCATCCGATCGACCCGTCTATCGCCAGGATTATCGAATACATGCAGGGGCGCCTGCAAATGCATCCAACAACGGCGGAGGTTTTCCTGCCGGGCGGGCGGGTCCCCGCACCACGTCAGATGCTGACAAATGAGAACCTGGCCAAAACATTTGAATCGCTTGTTGCGGAAGAACAGAAAGTCCTGGTGGGCGGCGGTGACCGCGATACGGCATTGCTCGCCGCGCGGGAATATTTCTACAACGGGCCAATCGCAGACGAACTTGATCGATTCTTCCGCTCGGTCGGGGGGTGGTTGAGGAAGGCCGATCTCGCTGCTTACAAGGCTGAGTGGGCCGATCCTGTTAAAACAACATACCGGGGGTATGAGGTTTATTCGACGCCGCCCACATCTCGTGGGGGGCTCGAGGTCTGCATGCAGGCAAATCTTATCGAGCGCTTTGATGTATCAGGTCTGAAGCCTGGAAGCGCCCAACTTCTGCACCTGCAGGCGGAGGCAATTAAACACGCCAAGGCAGACATATATGCTTATGCGGCGGATCCGAAGTATGCAGAGGTTCCGGTCTCGGCGATGTTGTCCAAAGCGTACGCTAAAGACCGCAGCGCCATGATCGACCCTTCGCTGGCTTTGCCGTTTCCCAATGTCACTGACTTCCGGCGCTATGACCCATCTGCCCCCGCGCCTCCGGCATCTGCGAAGCGGACACCCGACGACGAAGCCCGTTTCAGCGACACCACCAGCCTCACGGTCGTGGACGAAGAGGGGAATACCATCGTCGTGACAACCACGCTGGGCGGCGGGTTTGGGGCCGGTGTCGTTGCTGGCAATACCGGTTTCCTTCTGAACAATGGCATGCGGCTTGGCTCGACCTCACCTTATGAGGACAACGTCAATTTTGTTGCACCGGGGCAAATCCCCATTCTCAACAACTCTCCAGTGGTGGTCATGAATAATGCGCGCCTCTGGGCGGCATTTGGAACGCCTGGCGGGGAGACGATCGGGCAGAGCGAGTTTCAGGTCCTGATGAGCCTGGTCGACTATGGCCTGGGAATCCAGGAAGCGATTGAGGCCCCAAGGTTTGCCGTAAAAGCAGACCCGAATTTTTACCTGCCGGGCGCAAAATGCCGTCTGCAACTTGAATCGAGATTCTCGCAACAGTGCCTCTCAGGTCTGCGGGCGATGGGGCACACAGCGGACTATGTCGGGCCATATGCCATTGGGAGCATCCAGGGTGTGCGGAGCTATGACAACGGCGCCGTTATGGCTGGGGCCGATCCGCGCCGAATGGCGATGGCGGCGGGCTGGTAAGATATGAATATGTCTGTGAACTTACGAAAACAACGGGTTTGAAATTTTGGATAGGGAGCGATCCACGTGAATTACAAAATGCGATTGAAGTCAGCGGGAGCAGTGCTTGCGTTTGCCTCTGCACTTGTCGTCGGCTGCAGCAGTCCGGGTGAGCCCCCTGAGGCTAAAAGTAAGGTGGAGGCCGCAGTCACCGAGCCTGTGCTCATTGATGTCGTCATGACGGAAGGGACGAACATGTCGGCGGCGATGTCGCCCGACGGCAGCACGCTCATCCTTGCCCTTCAGGGTGTTCTTTGGTCGGTACCGGCTGCCGGTGGCGAAGCAACGGCTCTGACGCCTGCGGAAATGGATTCCCACGAGCCGGTCTGGTCTCCGGACGGGGCCCTGATCGCATTCTATACTTATGCAGAAAATGGATTCACGATCTGGACGATGAAGCCAGATGGTTCGGACCTTACCCAACGGACCTTCGGGCCTTCCGATGCCCGGTATCCAACCTTCACGCCCGATGGCAAAAGCCTGCTCTATTCAGCGGATACTGAAGGGGGGTACCAGGTATGGTCTCTGCCGCTGGAGGGCGGAGCGGAACCGACCCAACTGACCGTTGCGGACGAGACCGGCTACGAGACGCCATTGACGCCTTATTTCAGGGGCTTCGGCAATGCTGTTTACCCGGTCATGTCGCCAGACGGTTCAAAGCTCGCTTTTGTGATTGACGGCCAGATGGACGCACTTGTCGTCCGGGATGTCAGCGCGGAAGAGACATTTTCTGTCGCATATACCGCGAATACGCTGGGGGCACCGGTCTGGGCCCCTGATGGAGAGTCTCTCTACATCGCCGGCCTGGTCGGCCGCGAGGGCCGGGTTGCGCAGGCATTCCCGGACGGTTCGGATGCCAATGTCCTGGTGGAAGGCGGGGATGTTTTCGCCTTCCGGCCGTCGGTCCTTTCGGATGGTTCGGTCCTTTACACGGCTGATGGCAAAGTGAACGTCCTTGCTCCGGGGGCGGCGGAGCCGACCAATATTGCATTCTCTGCCAGTGTGGAGCTGGACCGGACTCCTTACAAACGCCGCACCTACGATCTTACGTCGACGGATACCCAGCCTGCTCTTGGCGTAATCGATCCGACGCTCTCTCCGGATGGCACGCGCGCAGTCCTCACGGCAGTTGGTGACCTGTGGATCTCGGACCTTGCGAGCGGGGAAACAACGCAGCTGACGGATGACGACTTTATCGACATGTCGCCCAGCTGGTCGCCTGATGGCTCTACTATTGCATTTGTAAGTGACCGTGGCGGAAAAGCCGATATCTGGTTGATGGATGTCGCTTCGGGTGAACTCACCCAGCTGACAGATAGCCCGCGTCCGACCAATTCGCCTGTCTGGTCTCCCGACGGGTCAAGTATTGCCTATTTGTCTGATGCGCTCATCACCATTTTCCTCGGCGCGACAGTGAACGTCATCGATGTTTCGACGGGTGACGAGACCACGATTTCAGAACCGATCTTCGGCCCGAGCCCGCCCGCATGGTCGGACGATGGAGAAACCGTTCTTGTTGTCAGCCGACTGCCGCAAACCAACAGGTTCCGCGAGGGATACAATGCCCTGTTCCTGATGCCCGCTTCCGGTGACGGAGAAACAAAGTGGGTGGCACCGCAAGGTATGGATGCCTCTCTCGGACGCCGGCAGTGGAACCGTCCGGCCTGGTCGTCAGACGGCATGATTGTCTACCGGTTCAAGGGGGCACTCTACATGGCGCCTTTGACAGCAAACGGAGTCCTTGGCGAAGCAACTCTGGTTGCTGAGGCAGGGGAAAATCCCAATTGGTCGGCAGACGGCAGTAAGCTGATCTATATCGATGGGGCCGACGTCATGCTGTTCGACCGGAGCACAGGCGAGACGAGCACGCTTGATATCAAGCCGGAATGGCATCGCGATATGCCGGAAGAAGACTATACCATTCGAGCTGGGCACATGCTGGATGTTGCCGCAGGCGAATATCTGGAGAATGTCGATATCGTAGTGGAAGATGGCGTGATCAGCTCGATCGAGCCTGCGGGTACTGCCGACATTGTCGGAACGCTTGTCGACGCGTCGGACCAATATGTTATTCCGGGACTCATCGAAAGCCATACCCACCAATCGATTACTCAAGGCAAGGCACTTGGCGATATCTGGTTCAAGTATGGAATCACCACGGTACGCGAAACCGGTGATGACCCCTATCACGCGGTTGAGCGCAGGGAGTCCGCTGACGCGGGCCGCCGGTCTGCACCGCGGGTGTTCACGGCGGGTCCGCTGAACGAAGGCGCGCGTGTTTCTTACGGTGTCTCTGAAACGGTTGGGACGGTTGAGGAGGCGAAGGAATCCGTTCGTCTCTCAACAGAGCTCAAACTCGATCTCTACAAGAGTTATGTCCGTCAGGACTATACAGTTCAGAAAACGGTGATCGAACTTGCGCATGAATCCGGCATTCCGGTGACCGGACATGAATTGTATCCTGCTGTCGCGAACGGTGTGGACCAGATGGAACATTTCGGCGCGACCAGCCGACGTGGATACTCCCTTAAAAGCTCTCTGAACGGATATTCCTATCAGGATGTGATTGCCTTGATTTCCCAGTCGGGAATGTATGTCACGCCTACACTGGCCATGGGCAAGCGGGCAGGGCCTGAGTTCGTCCAGGCTGGACAGGACGCGCTCGTGAAAATCATCGATAATGGCGGTAAGCTTGTTGCGGGTACGGACTCACCCTTTGTACCCTACGGGGCATCCCTGCACGACGAACTTGCCGTCTATTCCGGCGCAGGCGTTTCCAATGCCACCGTGTTGAAACTGGCCACGAGCCAGGCCGCCGAAGCGATCGGTGTCGGTGATCAGCTTGGGCAAATCGCGCCAGGCTATCTTGCCGACATCACGATCCTGGATGCAGACCCGCTTGCCGATATAGCCAATACTCTGAGCGTCAGCGAAGTGATGAAAAACGGAGAAATCGTTTACGTCACGCCCGATTAAAGGTTGAGGCAGAACCAGGCAATCAACCATTGGGAGCGGCCCGTTCTTCGCAAGATTGCGGGAATGGGCCGCTTTTCTTTGGGGGCATCAGTCGAATGCAATTTGGTGCAGAGATCGAGAGGGAATGCTTTTTTCGCATTCGGACAGACTTCTTGCTCTACATCTGCGCACATTCAGTCATTTGGCCGTAGCTCGCCTCCATCTCGCTTGTCTCTTTCCGTATCCTCAGGATGGCTGCGCGGGGTGGGTGTTGAAGTGCGAGCAGGGTTTTGAGCAAGTCCAATACGAAGTCCCTGGCATCGAAGCCCGACGCGATGAGCGCCGGGACACCGCTGGCTGTAAACGGCTCAGGAGACTTTGAGCAGCTCTACCGCGTTTATTGGCAGGACCTGTGTGGACACCTGCGGCGTATGTTCGGGGCTGGGCCTCCGGAGCCGGAAGATGCCGTGCAGGCAGCGTTCATTCGCTTCGCTGCATTGGAAGAACCGCAACGGGTGCGGAACCCGCGGGCTTTTCTTCTGGTAACGGCTCGCAACATTATTCTGGACCAGAAACGCCGGTCAGGCCGCCATCTGGACTACGCAAAGGCAGTGCTCGCTGAAAATTCTGGTCCTCAATTGGATGATTTGTCCCCCGAGCGCGTCCTTATTGAGAAAGAGCGTTTTGAAGTCATCAATGAAGTGTTCCAGACATTGCCGCACAAGCAACAGGTTATCCTGACTTTGCGGCGGCGGTACAACTACACTTACCAGCAGATTTCGAACGAAACGGGATGGTCCTATGGCGATGTTTACAGGCAAATGGACAAGGCGCTCGCCAGTCTGTCGCAAGCGTTGAAGCGCTAGCGGTTCGGGAGGAAAATTTGAGTTTGGTACGGCCAGATTCCAATAAAAACAAAGGCCACACCGAACGTGTGGAGGCGCAGGCACGGTCCTGGGCCGTGTATCTCCATTCGGGGGACGCCACGGCTGACAAGCTCGCGGAGTTCGAGGCATGGCTCGCCGCGGACGCCGATCATGCCATTGCCTATCATGACTATGAGCAGATCATGATGGACTTGGGCATGCCTTGCGGTGCACCGGAAGGCGCGCAGAGCGGACCGTCCGAACCGGCCCTCCTGACGGACACCGCACCTAAGCGGTCGTCGTTCACATTCCGGTCCCTGACGGGCGGCGTCATGGCCGCCGCATTCGCCCTGGCTGCGACCATCGGGGTGTCGCTTTATGAGAGACCCGTGCCGGACGCCGGATTTCAGACGGTCGATTTGCCGGCCATCGAAACCCGGATCGCCGAGATCCGCGATGTGGAACTGCCAGATGGAACGGTCGTGACCCTCGGGGCGAGATCCCGGATCGATTACAAGTTCGAAGACGGCCTGAGAACGGTCGTGCTGGAGGAGGGGGAAGCATACTTCGATGTGGCGCCGGACAAGGCGCACCCATTCTACGTTCAGGCGGGTGATCGCCTTGTTCGGGTCGTGGGAACGCAGTTCGATGTACGGCAGTCTTCTGCGTCGGTCATGGTCGCGGTCGTTGAAGGCGTCGTCGAAGTGATGAAGGCGCAGGATCCGGAAGCGACCGAGAAGCGACACGGTACTGTTGCCAAAGATGTTCTCACGGCGGGTGACAAGGTCACTGCGACGATCGGCGAGACCCAACGCCTGATTGAGACGATCGATCCTGAAAAGGCCGCCAGCTGGCGTACCGGCTGGCTGGCGTACGAGGATGTCAGTCTCGACGACATTATTGCGGACCTCCATCGCTATGATGACCGGAATTTCGTCTTCTCGGACGCAGAGCTGCGCCGTGTGCGTGTGACAGCCGCGTTCGGTGCTGAAAATGTCGACCAGTTTCTATACGCACTGGAAGCGTCCTATCCACTGTCGATAGATCGCAGCGATCCGTCAAAAGTGATCTTCCTTCCGGCCAGTTAAGTCCGCCTGGAACACCCTGACAAAAACATGGACAAAGGCGCGCGTTTTCCGCGCGTGATGCTGGCGTTTGGTGTGATGCCGGCTTGGGAGTGGTGCGTTCCTGCAGCCTGACTGACATATTTTCAAATCAGGGATGGTTCGCAGCTTCTTGTCGTCGTGCCTTTTCCAGACGTCTTCGGTGCAGCGGCGCTGCGGGCATGTCGACCGGGCAGTTCGAAACCTTTTCGAAATATGAGGGGTGAGTAAGGGATGCCAAAGGTCAGAAGTCCGCTCAGTCGAGCAGGCCTTGCTGGCGTGGTGTCCCTGTTTTTCCTGCAGGCCCCTTACGCATTTTCTGATCCTGCAGATACCGACGCGCCATTTTACCGGATCGAGGCTCAGCCGCTTGCGCACGCTTTGATGGAGTACTCGAAGCAGTCCAAGGTCGTGATTGTGGTGCCCTCGGGCATGCTTGAAGGGAAGAGATCCCACACTGTCCTTGGTCATCTGGATCACGAAGTAGCGCTAAATGTGCTTCTCAAGGGAACGGGACTTGAGGCTGAGCAACTGGAGAATGGCGCGCTGACCTTGCAACAGGCCGTGCCGGACGATGTTCAGCCCCCACCATCGAAGACTCCCATTCAGGCGCGGGCGCCGGAACGGTCTCCACCAATGGCCCCCTTTGTTCAGGTGATGGACACCGACGACAGGGAGAGCACTCAGGATACGGTTATCGTGACCGGCGTCCGAGGCGCCCCGCGGTCCGTTATCGATAGTCCCACACCTGTCGATGTCTTCACCTATCAGGACCTTCAGCAGGGCAGCCCGACAGGCATTTATGAATCCGTCCGCTTCCTGATCCCGTCCTTCAATATGCCGACCCGTGGCGGAGGTGGGACGGCAGCCATTATCGCAAGTGGTGGTATGCGTGGCCTGAACCCCGATCACACACTTATTCTGGTGAATGGAAAGCGCCGACACAAAACCGCACTTATCAATTCGGTGTCCTCGCTTTACAACGGAGCGGCGGGTGTCGACCTGAACATGTTTCCGTCGTCTGCAATCGCCCGGATCGAAGTTTTAAGAGACGGCGCAGCAGCGCAATACGGCTCAGATGCGATCGCCGGCGTGATCAATATCATTCTGAAAGATGACCCGGATGCGGATGAAGTCACGATCAGCGCCGGACAGAATTTTGATCGCAACGATGGTGAGTTCTTTACCGCTTCAGTCAATAGCGGCACGTCTGTCGGGCGGTCAGGGCGCTTGAACCTGTTCTACAATTTCATGAGCCGGGAGGAATCCAACCGGGCCGTCCCGATCTCTGACAGGATCAATCTTTATCCCTTGCTGCCTGGCGGAGAGCGGGACCCACGAGAAGCGACCATTGAGCGAATGATTACGCAGAACTATGGGGCGTTCCCTCAGACGTCGCACATCTTCGGTGGGAATTTTTCATATGAGACCGCGGGTGCCGAAGTCTATGCTTTTGGAACCTACGGGATGCGAACGTCTGAGCTGAACTGGTCGTTTCGGGCACCCAACCGGGACGTGTCGTTGCCGGAGGTCTATCCGGATGGTTTCCGGCCGCGCCTGACGATTGAGGAAGACGATTTTGAATTGGCCGCCGGTCTGCGAGGCGAAGCAGCCAATGATTGGGCCTGGGACCTTTCTTTCAGTTTCGGCTCGAACAATACCGATTGGGAAAATTCCAACAGCCTGAATGCCAGTCTTGGTCCGTCCAGCCCGACACGATTTGAGATCGGCCGCCTGATCTCGTCGGAATGGATCAGCTCCCTCGACGTGACGAAACTTTATGAGCTTGGCAGCCAGGGCACGCTGCAGGCATCCTTCGGCCTGCAGCACCGGTTTGAGACGTACGAGGTGGAAGCAGGAGACGAAGCCAGCTGGATTGCGGGAGACTATGTGCGGCCGGCCGGACAACCACATGCAGGTGAACGTCTGGCTCCGGGCGCGCAAGCTACGCCGGGCTTTCGGCCGGATGATGCGGGAAGCGTGGAGCGGTCAAACCTCAGCGCCTACGCCGAACTGGGGTGGAGCCCGTCGGAAAGCCTGTTCCTCAATGCGGCCCTCAGATATGAGGATTTTGACGACGCGGCGGGTGACGAATTGATCTACAAGGTGGGAGGCCGCTACGCCATCAACGACTGGCTGGCGCTTCGCGCCTCATACAATACGGGCTTCCGGGCGCCGTCTCTGGCGCAGCAGGCCTATTCCTCGACGACGAGCCAGTTCCGCGATCTGGATGGCGATGGGGTTGCCGAGCTTCTGCTTCTCAAGAATCTTGCTGTGGATTCTGTTGCCGCACAGGCACTGGGGGCTTCTCCGCTTCAGCCAGAGACGTCCAGGAATTCGAGCATCGGCTTTGTGCTGACGCCTTATTCAAATCTCTCCGTAACGGTGGATGCCTATCAGATCGAACTGGATGACCGGATTGTCGTGACATCCACATTTTCACCTCTGGATCCCCATCTGTCGGCAGATGGTGTCACAAAAATAGGCGATCAGGTGAAGGCGCTGCTTGGTGCCAGCGGACTCTCATCCGGTATAAGCGGCCAATACTATACGAATGCCATCGACACGCGCACCCGGGGGCTCGATATTGTGGCAACGTACCAGGCCAGAACAGCCTATGGAGATTTCAGATTTATAGGCGGCGTCAACAGAAACGAAACGGACGTTCGTGGCATTGTCGACAATCCTCCGGAGCTGGAATCTCTAGGGAATATCGAGCTGTTTGACCGGGGCAAGCGAGGGGCTCTGACGGACACAATACCGGATTCGAAGATTGCGCTTGGTCTGGATTGGGATCACGGTCGGTTCAGGACCAACGTCCGTGCGACGCGGTTTGGCCGTTATGTTGTGAGAAACGCGATAAATCCGGATGCGGATTATGATGTCGATCCGGAATGGATTGCAGGCCTCGAACTCGGCTATGCGCTTTCCGAAAATTTTACGGTCTATGCCGGGGCAAACAATCTTTTCAATACATATCCTGAGCGCATCAGGGAGCCGTCGCCCACCAGCGGTTCGAACATGTACAACACGTTTGCGCCATTTGGTTTCACTGGCGGAACCTGGTTTGTGCGCGGGACTTATAATTGGTGAGAGAGGCCGCACTGGCGGAAGTGTCAACGATACCTGCCAGCCCCAGAGAACAAGGGAGACCCGGCCAGCGGGGAATGACTGGCCGGGTCCTGAGTGTGGTTAGAACGAGTATTCGTACTGGATCCAGAAGGATCTCGGTTTCCCGTTCCAGCCATACTGCCTGTAGTAAGCGCTGTCGTTCGGGCCGATCTCGCCCCGGACAACGGCCCGGTCACGCGTGTAGGTTGACCCGCCGGAGGCGCGCTCGAAATAGTCTTCGCCAAGCAGATTGACGCCGCGGATCAGGAAGCGGTGTTGCTTCTGATCTCCCATGAAGTACTGAACCGACCCGTTGAGAACGAAATAGTCGCCGAAGTTCATGTCGTCTACGACGCGGTTACCATCTGCATCGACGAGGCGAGCCAGGCTGGTCCCGGCATAGGCCCATTCCGGTCCCTGCCAGCGCGGGTTCAGCGAGAACACCCAGTTGTCGTTAGGCGTGTAGGTGACGAGGCCCGACAGTGTCCACTCCGGACGTTCGCCAGACTGACGGTGTTCGGAGCTTCCAGCCTTTCCGGGGATGACAAAATCGAGATTGGTCGATGTGCCGTCCAGGCGTGCCAGCGTTCCGTAAACCGGGTTCGGTTCCAGCGATTCCATGTCGGTGTAGCTGAAGTCTGCCTGCCATTTGTCGAAGTCGAACGCGACGTCGATGGTGAAGCCCTTGATATCCTGGTTTGCCAGTGCGTTGACGGCGACAGATTCCCCTGGATCGGCGAGGCCGCTTGCTGCGGTGCCGCAGAAATCGTCCGGTGCAATAATGTTCCGGCGGTTCTGTTCAATCGCAGCCGTGTCGTTCGTCAAATTGCTGAACAGCGGATTGGCGATATCGTTTGCGTATTCCAGACAAACCGCACCGACAGCTCGGCTGGAGAACAGGTTCTTGATGTCTGTCTCGAAGTAGCCGAGTTCGACGTTATACGTGCCGCCGAAGATGTCACCATCGATCCCCGCCCCAACGTTAAACGCATCGACTTCCTGTGGCTGCAGCCCCGGATTGATGTTCGCACCTGCACCGAAGGCACCGATTTCATCAATCTTTGGAAGGCTGTAGGATGTACCGCCCGATCCGCGCGCATAGAGGCCGCGGCCGAAGTTCTGACGCAGGCCGACTTTCCAGACAGACTGGTCGTCGAAATTGTCGTTGAAGTCCTGGCGGGCCGCGAACGAGCCGCTGAAGCCTTCCAGAACTGGCAGGGACAAGCGCAAGTCACCATAGACGCCCGTACTGGTCAGTTTCACGTCCCGCACGCCGAAGGAGTCGTCGGAATTGTCTTTGTAGCTGGTGTTCTGAACACCGGCGACGATTTCGACGTAGTCGTTCAGCGTATAGGTCGCCCGGGCATTGAAGCCATAGTCGACATAGCCGGACTCCCGCTGGTCGGTCGTGCCGAAGCCCTTGGTGAGACCGCCGTCGCCGAATGAGGCAGTGGACTGGACGACGTACCCAATCGGTGCGCCGATCGGGAATGGATTGTCTACGGTGCCGTAGGGCTGGCCGTAGAACGGGCTGTCCGGGTCCTGGTTGATGTAGAAGCTGCTGCCGCCGTTCCAGTTGTCATCGCCGGCACTGCCTGCGCTACCGTATGGGTTGGTGACACAGCCAGCCGGAAGGCCCGGCACCGAAGCGGCGAACGCCTCATACGCAGCCGCGGTGGAGAAATCAGTGATACCCTGATTTGCCGCAATCGCCTGGATGTCAGCCGGCAGGTCGCCGAGACGCGGGATCTGGCAGATACGGGCGTCGATCTCGTTGTTCTTGAGCTGCGGGTCCTGGTAGTGCGCTTCAAGGTCGATCTTCAGCTTGTCGCTGAAGCGGTGCTTGAAGGAGGCGTTGTAGATCGGGAACTCGGTGAAGTTCGGCTGGAACACCGTGCTCTGCGGGAAGGAATCGCGGAAGTCGATGGTCGAGTAGGTTGCGCCGGCGCGGAACTCCGTATCGGGTCCGATCTGCCACAGATATTTTGCGCCGAGGCTGTTGTAGCTGTACGGGAACTCGTGGCGTCCGCCGAGCGCCAGCACGTTGTCGCCATAGGCTTCCTTGCTGAACAGCTCGTGAGCGTCTGTCTCATAGGAGCGGCCAAACACGAGAATTGAGTGCTTGCCTGCCTTGTCGAGCGGGAAGGACATATTGCCGTAGATTTCACGGGTCTTGAAAGCACCGGCATATACGCCGAACTGGCCTTTGGTCGTGCCGTCTGGTTCCTTGGTGCGAACGCTTACGACGCCGAGGCCACCATTGGAACCGAAATAGAGGCTGTTACCGCCGCGATAGACTTCGACGCTATCGATCATGCGCGGATCAATGGCTGTTGCAGGCCAGAGGTCTTCCAGCGGAGATGAACGGTCAAAGTAGGGAACGCCATCGACGAGGAGCAGCGTGTCCCGGTCGGTGCCGCCGTCGATACGGATGGTGAATTCGCCTTCATCCGGCGAATAGCCGATGTTGGCACCGCGGATCAGGCCTGAGGCGAGCTCGCCGAAATTGGTGAAGCCGCCGGTTTCGATCTCTTCAGAGCTGATCAGCTGGACCTGTGTGCCGAATTCCGCAAAGTCGACAGCAATGTCAGACGTCAGAGCATCGACAGCCTGGCCTTCAACGCGAATGGTTTCAAGCCGGCGTGTATCCCCCTCGTCCGGCTCCGGTTCGGCAATCGCAGCCTGAATGACGGTCGACGCCATCAGTGCGCTAAAGCAGAATTTTACACTGCTTTTCAATTTCTGTTTCATGGCTGGTGTCTCCATATAACCCCATCACCCGCCGGACATCGGCGAGCCGGGCGCAGACGGCCGGGCAGGCCGTGCTCGCCACGCCGCCGATTTAGACAGCCATCGCAACACTTCTGTGAACTTTGAATAAAATTGGTATGAATAGTATTTACTTCAACCACGGTTTGTAATTGAGAAAAATTCAAACAACGGGATGAGCTCTGGAGTAAGATACATGGCGCATGGCTTTTTGCCCGCCTCGTCGGCCGAGATTACGAGTGCAATGCAAGTGGCGAGAGGCTTCCTTGTGGACTGGGATGGCTGCTGCGCCATCGACAATCAGCTGACCGAGGCGGCAGCTGCTTTCCTGACGGCGCATCACGCCCGCACGGTGATCGTGTCGAACAATTCCTCCAACACCGTAGATGATTTTCTAGAAATTCTTTCTCGGAGCGGGATTGTCATGCGGCGGGAACAGGTCGTGCTTGCGGGTGTCGAGGCTATCGATCGGGCGGCAATGGCCGGACAGGTCGACGTGATGGTTCTTGCGCATCCACGTATGCGGGCTGTCGCGCGGAATACCGGCATCCGCCTGAATCGGGACGAGGCTGAAATCGTTGTCCTGCTGCGGGATACGCGCTTTAGCTATAGCCGCCTGGAGAGAGCGGCGAATGCGCTTCGGAAAGGCGCGCGCCTGATCGTTGCCAATCCGGACCTGACTCACCCCGGCGCCGAGGGCCGGATCAAGCCGGAAACCGGTGCGCTTCTCTCCGCACTCGGGTCATGCGTAAACCTTGATGCGGTTGATATGGAGGTTGTCGGCAAGCCAAAGCCTGGCCTCTATCTCAAGGCGTGCCGGGCGCTCGATCTTGCGCCGGAAGAGGTCGTCATGTTGGGGGACAATCCTGCGACAGACCTGGCCGGTGCCCAGGCATTGGGAATGCATTCCTTGTTGGTCCGCGCGGATGAGCCGGGTGTCCTGGAGGCCCTGGCGCGGGATTTCAGCTTCTAGAAACGTTTGAGAGACAAAACATCAAATGTTTTCTTCAGTGTATCGGTGGCGCGGTCATAGTCGGCGAGCGCAAGCGCGGCGATCAACGCGTCGAGGACGCAAAGCTGCGCGATACGGCTGGTCATGGCCTCGGTCCGGAACTTGGTTTCGCGGGCCATCGTGAACAGTTTCACATCGGCATAGGCCTGGAGAGGCGAGCTGGAAAAGTTTGTGACGATAATCGTCTTCGCGCCAGCCTCTTTGGCGAGGCGGGTTGCCGCCAGCGTTTCGTGTGTCGCCCCCGAGTGAGAAATGGTCAGTACCGCCACTTTCGGACCTGTGCGTGAGGCGCTGATTGCCTGAATATGACTATCGACAACGACCTTGGCGTCAATCCCGATCCGTAGCATGCGGTATTGCGCATCTTCCGCTATCGGGGCGGAGGATCCGATGCCGTAGATTTCGACACGGTCCGCGGCGCGGATGATTTTGACGGCTTCGTCGACGGCGTCCGCATCCAGAATGGAGAGCGTGTCGCGCAGGGCCTGAATGCCGGCATGGAAGGTTTTCCGGCAAACGGTTGGGGTCGTGTCGGTCGGCTGCAGGTCTTCATGAATGAACTGGACGGGCTGGACGACTTCCTGGGCGAGGCTGAGCTTCAGTTGCTGGAAACCGGACAGATCCAGCTGGCGGCAAAGGTTGATGACGCTGCCATCGCTCGCGCCTGTGGCCTCGGCGAGTTCGGTAACGGACATTCCGACCACCTGGCGCGGGTTCTCCAGAATGTAGTCGGCAATCGAGCGCGTGCTGGGGCCCAGCGAAGGGTGGCGAATCCGGATGCGGGTCATGACATTGTCCACGATCGGAACGTCGCCGCGCTTTTTGGTTGCGCTTTTGCGTTTGGGCTTGCTCTCAGACATTGAATGCTTCCTAAGCTAGGTTTCACACTAATTGAATTAAGTTCAAGAAACGTCAAGAACCCACGCGCTCCGTTATACCAATGTCACAAGCTGCTGGTATCGACAGCGTTGAGTTTTGTTGCGGCGCACAAGGTGGTGCTGCCCGGCTGTGGAGAAGGGTCCGACATGCGTCTGGTAGTGCTCCTGGTTGTCCTGGCCGGCTTGTGCCTTACCGGCCTTCCGGCAAAAGCCGAGCGTAGCGGCACAGCTGCCAGCCCGCTCCGTGTGCTGTTGATACCTGCTGACGGCGGCACGGAGGATGGCACCAAGGCGGATTTCGTTCCCCTGTTTAACGCCATTACCCGCACCAGCGGCATTCATTTCGATGTCCAGACCGGGCAAAGCTATGCCGCGGTCATCGAGGGGATGTGCGCTGGTCAGGCGGAGATTGCCTGGCTTGGGCCGGTGTCATATGTCGAGGCGCACCGGCGTGGTTGTGCCGACCTGCTCGCGATTGAGGAGCGGGACGGAAGTTCGACTTACTATGCTGGCATCTTCGTGTCTCAGGCGTCCGGCATCGATACGCCGGATGAATTGAGCGGCAAGTCCATCGCGCTCGGATCTCAGCACTCGGCCAGCAGCTTTTCCTATCCGCTGGCGATGTTGTCAAAGGCCGGTATCGATCCGCTCCGCGATCTTGGCGCGATCCGGATTACGGGCAGCCATGCGAACAGCCTGCTGGCTTTGCAGAATGGTCTGGTTGATGCGGCCGGGGCATCTTTCATTTCGTTTGAGCGGGCAGTGAATCAAGGCGGCTTGAACGCATCCGAGTTCCGATTGTTGATCAAATCGGATCCCATTCCGAACCCGCCCATCGCGATGCACCCAGGGCTGCCGGAGTCAGTGAAGGAATTGCTGAAGTCGTCCCTTGGTAACGTTCATCGCACACCCGGCATTCGCCCGGAATCGATCCGTGGCTATGGCGGCAAACAGGTGGACCGCTACAATACGGACGCTACCGACGCGTTGTTCGAAGCGATGGCCGGTACAATCGGCTTTATCGATACAGACTACCAAACGGCCGTCTTACGTAAGTCTGGTTCCTGACCCGAAGGTGGAGCAGACCGAGATGACCAGCACGCCTTCTCATTCGCAAGCACCTGATGCGGTGCTGACAGTCGACGCTGCACGCAAAGCCTATCCGGCCGGGCCGACTGTTCTTGACGGTGTATCGCTCAGGATTGAGCCGGGCAGCTTCTGCGTTCTGCTCGGGGCTTCGGGGTCGGGGAAGACGACACTGCTACGTTCAATTATCGGGCTGGTTCCTTTGGACGCAGGAACGATCGACATAAGTGGCACAATTCTCACGCCAAAATCGATACGCCGTTCGCGTCGCGAAATCGGCATGGTGCATCAGGATTTCGGCCTGTCTTCACGTCTGACAGCCGCACAGAACGTCATGGCTGGTACGGCGCCCGGCCTGCCGGTCTGGCGTTTGCTGTTTCAGGCATATCCGAAGGATGTTCAGGACAAGGCATGCGAGCTGCTCTCGCGGGTCGGTCTTGAAGAAGGACATGTGAACCGTCCTGCCAGTGGCCTCTCCGGCGGACAGAAGCAGCGAGTCGGAATCGCGCGTGCGCTGATTAATGGACCGAAGCTGATCCTGGCAGACGAACCGGTCGCCAGTCTGGACCCCCAGACTGCACAGGAGGTGATGGATCTTCTTCGTCGCACCGCGAAAGAACAAGGTGTCGCGGTGCTTTGCTCATTGCACCAGATCAGCCTCTCGCGCACCTATGCGGATCGCATCATCGGATTGCGCAAGGGGAAGATCGTATTTGACGGGACACCCGGCCAACTCGGCCCGGATGTGCTCGCCCGCATCTTCGGCACCGGACGTGAAACCTTCGCGCCGTCCATGGCGGTCGCCTGACATGTCGGAGTCCGCATCAACCCGGCCCTCGGGTGCCGCTCACTGGCAGGTGAAGCCCGCCTTTGACTGGAAGACTGTCCTTGCTGTCGTCGTTGCCTTTTTGCTTCTGTCTGTTTCTGCCCACCGCATGGAACTGCACAGACTGTCCAGCCAGCTGGGGGAGTTCCTGCAGGCAAGTGTCGGCCTGAAGGAGTCCTCTCAGATCGGTCGCGGCATCGGAAGCGTGACCCAGCAAATGTATCCGATCGCAATCGCTGAGCGGACGCCTGTCTCGATGATAGACGGCTTCGACCCGGCGCACTTGCCAATGTTCTCACATCTCGAAACGGAACGGGTGGACGAGTCCGTGCTGGATCCTGAAACCATGCAGATGACCACAAAGACGGTGGAAAAAACCTTCCTTGTTGAGCCTGTGGGCTACCTGGTCTTCACCCTCGGAAAGATGCTGGAAACGGTAGAGATGGCCATCTGGGCCAGCCTGTTTGCTGTATTGATGAGCCTGCCGATGGCATGGATTGCCGCGCGGAACTTTACGCCGCATCCGGCTTTGTACGCATTGGCCCGCAGCTTTATTTCCTTCCTGCGTGCCGTGCCTGAATTGATCAGTGCGCTATTCCTGGTGCTGGCCTTCGGGTTTGGGGCGATCGCGGGCATCCTGGCATTGGCGCTGCACAGCGTCGGCTTTCTGGCCAAGTTCTTTGCCGAGGAAATCGAGGCGGCTGACAAGGTGCCTCAGGACGCCGTGCGGGCGACCGGAGCGGGGGACTTCGCCGTTCTTCGCCTGGCTGTGCTGCCTCAGGTGTTGCCGAGCTATACGGCGCTGACGTTTTATATCCTGGACCGTAATATCCGTATGGGTACGGTGATTGGTCTGGTCGGGGCAGGCGGCATCGGACAGGAGCTGAAGGGCCGGTACGACATGTTCCAGTATGATCATGTCGCGACGATCCTGTTGATCATCTTCCTGTCGGTCTTGGCGCTGGATGCGTTGGCTGCGAAATTGCGGCGCAAGTTGATCTAGGGCGGCGAAGCCTTCGCCGCCCTAGGGTCATGGTGCCGGGACTAATGGCCCGCGCTCTGGAGTTCTGCGCTGAGGCGGTCACGCAGGTCACGTTTGACGAATTTGCCGCTGGCATTGCGGGGTAGGGCATCCGCGAGAAACCAGACGTAACGGGGCACTTTGTGTTTCGCCATGATGCTGGCGCAGTGTTCGCGGAACTCGTCTGCGGTCAGTTTCTCGCCCGGCTTCAACACAATGGCGATACCGACTTCTTCACCCAGCCTGTCATCCGGTACGCCGAAGACGCTGCACTCGGCGATGGCGGGGTGGCGGTAGGCGACCGATTCGACTTCGGCGCAGTAGACATTTTCCCCACCCCGCAGGACCATGTCCTTCTTGCGGTCGACGATAAAGATGAAGCCATCCTTGTCGATACGCGCAATATCGCCGGTGTGGAGCCAGCCATCCGTGATCGATTCAGCCGTAGCTTCCGGCCGATTGATATAGCCCTTGATGACGGAAGACCCTTTGACCCAGAGTTCACCGAGTTCGCCGGGTGCGACCGTGTCGCCAAGCTCATCCACACATTTGACTTCAAAGTTCGGCATGGCCGGGCCGGCACTGTCCGGCTTGTCGACGAAGAAGTCAGCGGACACGGACGTGATGATCCCGCATGTCTCCGTCATGCCGTACCCGGTGGCGGGGCGGGCTGTTGAGATAGCCGATTCGATCTTGTGGACGAGGTCGGGTGGCACCTGAGCGCCGCCGCCCGACAGTTGCGCGAGGCTCGATGTGTCCGTCTTTTCGAAATCGGGATGGTTGATCAGCTCCCTTGCCATGACCGGCACGCCGCCCAGGCTGCTGACTTTTTCGCGTTCGATGATCTTGAGTGCTTCGCCTGCGTCCCAACGATACATCAGAACGATGGCGCCGCCGGCCGCGGTGGTGGCGTACGCACCGCAATTGTTGGCGGTTACGTGGAAAAGAGGCGTTGTCAGCAAGGACACAGGCGGCGGTGGATCTTCCGGAGGAGCGACACCCGTCGCGTTCTGTGTGGCGAGCGCTGTGGATGCCGATGCGTACATCATGTTCATGAGATTGGCGACGCAACCCCGCTGAGTGAGCTGTGCGCCCTTGGGGAAGCCGGTCGTGCCAGATGTATAGAAGATGCAGGCATCGGAGTCCGGGTCGACCGTGACGTCCGGCATGTCACCGCCATGAGCGATGACTTCGCTCCAGGGCGTCACGTTGGCCGGCAGGTCAGGGATTCTGACACCAACCATTTTCATCGAACCGGTGAGATCCGGCCGGTCCCGGACCCGTTCGAGCCGTTCGGCATCGAGGAACAGGGCTTTGGGTTCGGAGTCTTTCAGCGCGTAGACCATTTCCTCGGCGGTCCACCAGGCGTTCATGCCGACGACTGTGATCCCGACAGACGTACAGGCCCAATAGATGAGGAGCCATTCCGGGTAATTGCGCATCGCGATGGCGACCCGGTCGCCCGGCTGGACGCCCTGGTCAAATAGCCAGGCGGCGATTGCGTTTACCTGTTCATGAGCTTCGGCGTAGGTGAGGCGTTCGCCCTCATAGATCAGATAGGTCCGGTCTGCGAATTGCTTGGTGGACGCCCAGAATTCACGAATGCTTGGCGGGGCATTCTTGTACACGCGAAGCTTTTTGCCGAGCACTTCGGCTTCAACGATCTCGAAGTCACCGCCTGGTCCGGTCAGTTCTTCGCGCGCTTTCAGAAGTTCTGCGTAGTGCATGTTTCTCCCCAATTTTATTTTTGGGGATCATACATGCCTTCACGTTCAAGGAAATGACTTGCGTAGGGGCAAGCAGCCGCACGGAAGGCATGTTCCGGCGCTTGCAGGCGCCGGAATGCAAAGGCTCAATCGCGGACGGCGACGGCCTCGATTTCGATCAGCCAGCCCGGATTGGCAAGACCAGCGACCTCGAACACCGAACGGGTCGGCAGGTTGGGCTGCTCTTCGGTGCCGAAATATTTTACATAGCCTTCCATGAAGCCGCCGAAATCGAGCGAGTCTTCACCCGGTGCCGCGACAATGTAGACCTGCATCTTGATGACGTCGCTCATGGTCAGGCCAAGGCCTTCGAGGCGGGTTTCAATCGCGGCCAGCGTTGTTTCGGTCTGGGTTGTGATGTCGCCATAGGCTGCAGGTGTTCTCGGTTCGGCTGTCTCATCCGTAACGGCAGGGCCAGCCCCACTCAGATAAACCAATGTCGCATCGGCCGGGACTTCGACAGCCAGAAGGATCGGAAAGTCCGATCCGGGAATCTTGTGGCGGATGACTTCGCTGTCGGCTGCGCCGCAGGCGCCGAGTGCGATGGCGGCGATAGAAAGAAGAGGGGCGGTCAGGCGCATGGTTTTGACTCCGTAATCTGATTATTGGGGCCGGCTGAGTTCGACCTGTTCGGCCGTTGCGGCCGGTTCGAATGAGTTTCCGCCCAGTCCGGACTGCAAGTAGTTGACGACTGCCGCCACTTGCTCATCCGACAGCGTGTGGGCGAAGGATGGCATCGCTTTGTAACCGTTCAGGACGATAAAGACAGCATAATCGGGATACTCAAGCTTTTCGTTTCCGGCGAGGGCGGGGTACATGCCGCCACCGACGGCGCCTTCGCCTTCCGGCATGTGGCAGCCGGCGCAGAGCGTTGAATAAATCTCTTGTCCGCTTGTCACGGTCACGCCAGGGCCATCGAAGATTTTTTCTTCCAGAGGCGTCGGCTCGAAGGTCGTAATTTCCGGAATGCCATCATCGGCGTGCATGGTCAGCGCTGTGGCCACAAACGCTGTGGCAGTCAGGACGGTTCGGGTGGTGCGGGTTTGAAATCTCATCCGTTGATCACCTTGTCATGCAGGCGGCCAATCGCGTCGAGGGAAGACTCGATGGCGCCTTCCATCCAGGCTCCGAGATAGGAGACATGCTCGCCCGCGCAGACAACGCGATTGTCGATCTTCACTGCGTTTGCGTAATGGGTTTCCTTGTTCCGCCATATACCGAAACATCCCAGCACCCAGGGAACCTTGTGCCAGACGACGCTGACACCGGTCTTGTACTCTTCCAGGTATTGCGGGTGAATGTGAGACCCGAATTCAAGGGCCCATTTGATACGCTCTTCCGGCTGCATGGCATTGAACTCAAACGCTTGTGCGTCGTCCCATGTATAGCCGCCAAGCAAGACAGCCGGGCCTTTGGTGAACAGGCCGCCGGAGGGGTAGGAGATCATTTCGATGGGTAGGTCAGTGTAGCTGATCCCGCCGTAGATCCTGTCGTCCTCTTCCCAGAACCGCCGCTTGAATTCCAGGCCCCACTTCGCAGAACCGCGATAGTAGACATCGTTGACCGCCGCCGTCAGTTCCGGCGAGAGATCGTGATCCATCTGGCCAAGGATGGAGAAGGGGACGGTGCAGACGCACCAGTCGGCTTCCGTTGTACGCTTTTCGCCCGTACGGGTGTCCTCATAGGCAACCTGGACGCCATTATCGTCCTGCTGCAGGGAAACCACTTTGGAATTGTAGCGTATGAGATCGCCAACTTCGCGGGCAAACGCCTGTGCAATCATGTCCATGCCGCCGACGGGCTGGAACATCGGCATCTGGTGATCCAGCAGGTCGGCATCTGCAAGACGGTTCCACATCCCGGATTTCAGGATCTCAGAAAGACTGATCGGATCGGATGCGGATGGTGCACCACCGAAGCCGGCACCGGGTGGTTTGCCGAATCCGCGATACCGGCTGGTCAGGTCTCCGGCCTTGTAGGAGTTGGTGTCGTCCAGGGCGCCGGTTGCCCGGAGGGATTCGATCAGGGCTTCGCGGTCATCCGGCGTGAGCATGTCGTCCAACCGGTTCTGGTCGACGGCCTTGGCAAGCAGTTCTGATGTCTGGCCGCGATAGTCCGTTGCGATGTGCTTGAAGCGCTGAGGCTTGCCGCCGAAGGCTTTGCTGTTGTGGAGGTAGGCGTTGTGGTTCTGCTGGATGAACGGTTCCAACTGGACGCCGAGACGCTGGCAATAGTCCAGCACACCATAATGGTCATACGGAATGCGCCATGGGCCGGGATTGATGTAGTTGTCACCTTCGAAGGCGACCTGTTGGGTGGCGCCCCCCATCTCGGTGTAGGTGTCGCCGCCGCGCAATGTCCAACAGCGGCCCCCCGCTTTTTCCCGGTATTCCAGGACTTCGACCGTGTAGCCAGCTGATCTGAGTTCCAGTGCGGCGACCATGCCCGCAAGACCGGCGCCGAGGACGAGGACTTTCGCGCCTTTCGGGTCTCCGTCGAGTTTGATTGGCCCCTTGTAGGACGAAGGCTGGACGTGATGAATCGCCTTCATCGCGGAGTAAAGCGCGGCGCTGCCAGCTGTCGCGCCAATCATCGCCAATGCGTACCGCCTGGTCGCTCCCTCCATCATACCCTCCTCTTTATGTATCGGTGGTAGGCCTCGCAGTGGCGAGGTAAAGGGAAATCTGGTCCAGATCGCCGCTTTGGATGCCGGGGACCAAAATTCGATCATCAAGTCATCGCACGCCATGGGGGTGGCATGACAATCGTGCAGATCTGGCCAGCGAGCGGGATGTGCCATGGCGTCGATTCGGTGATGGCGGCGTGGGGTGGCGCGCTGTTGGCCCGCAATTATTCCAGAAAATGCAGGAGATTGTGGAATGTCTGCACGCGCTCGCGGCTCTGCCCTTGTTTCCCAATTTAGAATAATTATAGAAAAGGAAGTAGGGCGAAGGAAACGTCAATCGCGGGACTCAAAAGCGCAATAATCAAAGACAAGCGCGCGATTTGTCCCACCATATTTTATTGGCAAGCCACATCGGACAGGTATTGGATTTGTCCCGGCAAGCAACAACAGACGGAGCCACAATGTCCCTGATCAATACTGAAATTAAGCCCTTCAAGGCCGAAGCATTCAAACAAGGCAAGTTCGAGTCAGTCAGCGAAGCCGATGTGAAAGGCAAATGGGCGATCTTCTTCTTCTATCCGGCAGACTTCACGTTCGTCTGTCCGACCGAACTGGAAGACCTGCAGTCCGAATACGCTGCGCTGCAGAGCATGGGCGTTGAAGTCTTTGCCGTGTCGACCGATACGCACTTCAGCCACAAGGCGTGGCACGAGACGTCGCCGGCCATCGGCAAGATCGAATACTACATGCTCGGCGATCCGACGGGCGCAATCACCCGCAACTTTGACAATATGCGCGAGGACATGGGCCTGGCTGACCGGGGCACGTTCGTTGTCGATCCGGACGGTGTGATCCAGGTGATCGAAGTGACTTGCGAAGGCGTCGGCCGCAATGCGGCTGAACTGGTCCGCAAGGTGAAAGCGGCACAATATGTCCGCGCAAACCCAGGCCAGGTCTGCCCGGCAAAATGGGAAGAGGGTGAAGAGACCCTCGCTCCGTCGCTGGAACTGGTCGGCAAGATCTGATTCTCGGCAATATAGGTGCCCGGCTGGCTGCGACGATCGCAGTCGGCCGGTGCACATCTTCCCTTACCCCGCAGGAATACGCGCTGTCTGACGGTGCGAACGCGATCTTCGCAGGAGACGACTCATGTTGGATGCCAACCTGAAAACCCAGCTCAAGGCCTATATGGAAAAAATCCGCCGCCCGGTCGAACTCGTGGCGGCCCTGGATGATTCCAAAGGCGGCCGGGAACTCGAAGAGCTGCTGGGCGAAATTTCCGAACTCTCCGACAAGGTCAGCTGGTCGCGCGGAAACGATGCGCGCACACCCTCCTTTGCGATCACAACTCCCGAGGCCGATATCAGCCTGCGCTTTGCTGGCCTGCCGCTCGGGCATGAATTCACGTCTCTCGTCCTCGCGCTTCTCCAGGTCGGCGGACATCCGCCGAAAGTGGCGCCTGAGGTGATCGAGCAAATCAAATCGCTCGACGGGACGTTCGAGTTCGAAACTTATTTCTCCCTGTCCTGCCAGAACTGTCCGGACGTTGTTCAGGCCCTGAACATGATGGCGGTGCTGAACCCGAACATACGGCACACCGCGATTGATGGTGCCTTGTTCCAGAGCGAAGTCGATGAACGCCAGGTGATGGCCGTGCCGACGGTTTACCTCAATGGAGAGGTCTTCGGATCCGGACGCATGGAAGTCGAACAGATCCTCGCGAAGCTGGATACCGGCGCGCAGGAAAAAATGGCGGCGAAGATTTCGGAGAAAGAGCCTTTTGACGTGCTGGTCATCGGTGGCGGCCCGGCGGGGGTTGCAGGCGCGATCTATGCGGCGCGCAAAGGTATCCGCACCGGTATCGCTGCCGAAAGGCTGGGCGGACAGGTGCTGGACACGATGGGTATCGAAAACCTGATCTCTGTACCGTACACAGAAGGTCCCAAGCTTGCGACCGCAATGGAAACGCACATCAAGGAATACGACATTGATGTGATGAACCTCCAGACCGCCGCGAAACTGGTCCCGGCCAAAGAAGAAGGCGGCCTTCACGAAGTCGTCCTGGAGAATGGTGCGGGTCTGAAGACCCGTAGCCTGATCCTCGCCCCCGGTGCCCGCTGGCGTCAGATGGGCGTGCCGGGCGAAGAGGAATACCGGAACAAGGGCGTGGCTTACTGTCCGCATTGCGATGGGCCGCTGTTCAAGGGCAAGCGCGTTGCCGTGATCGGCGGGGGGAATTCGGGTGTCGAAGCGGCGATCGATCTCGCTGGCCTTGTCGCTCATGTCACGCTGATTGAGTTTGATACCCAGCTTCGTGCCGATGCGGTGCTTCAGAACAAGCTTCGCAGCTTGTCCAATGTCGACATCATCACGTCTGCCATGACCACTGAAGTGCTTGGCGATGGTGCCAAAGTAAAGGGCCTGACCTACAAGAACCGGAACACGGATGACGTGCACGAAGTTGCGCTGGAAGGCATCTTCGTTCAGATCGGACTCGTGCCGAACACCGAATGGCTGCGTGGCAGCATTGAACTGACC
This sequence comes from Hyphomonas adhaerens MHS-3, assembly GCF_000685235.1. Classification (NCBI taxonomy): domain Bacteria; kingdom Pseudomonadati; phylum Pseudomonadota; class Alphaproteobacteria; order Hyphomonadales; family Hyphomonadaceae; genus Hyphomonas; species Hyphomonas adhaerens. The sequence continues at coordinate 54,372 of NZ_ARYH01000005.1, read as the reverse complement.
GAGCGTGGTGAGATCGTGACCGATATGCGGGGCCAGACTTCGCTTCCGGGTGTGTTTGCGGCCGGTGATGCCACGACGACCCCCTACAAGCAGATCGTGATTTCGATGGGCGAAGGGGCCAAGGCGGCCCTCTCCGCATTCGATTACCTTATCCGTCTGGCGCCGGCCGAAACGCCGGTCCTGGAAGAGGCCTGAGACTGATCAGAGGCCGAGGTCGCTGAGGCCCGGATGATCGTCCGGGCGTCGGCCCTGGGACCAATGAAACAGGCGGTCTGTTTCGCGGATCTGAAGGTTGTTGATGCTGGCATAGCGGTTCTGCATCAGGCCCTGGGCATCGAATACCCAGTTCTCGTTGCCGTAGGCACGGTGCCATTGGCCGTTTGCGTCGTGGAACTCATAGGCGTAGCGGACGGCGATGCGGTTGTCTGTGAATGCGAACAATTCCTTGATCAACCGGTAGGCCTGCTCTTTTTGCCACTTTTCCGTCAGGAACCGGACGATTTCGGCGCGGCCGGTAATGAATGTGTCGCGGTTCCGCCACGCACTGTCTTCGGTGTAGGCGAGAGAAACCTTTTCGGGGTTGCGGCTGTTCCAGCCGTCTTCGGCCAGGCGGACCTTTCCGATGGCAGTTTCATTCGTAAAGGGCGGGAGGGGCGGTCTCATTTCGATTGTCTCTCGTTGATCAGGAAAGAAGGCGTGGGCGGCCGAATTCGTTTCCGGCCGCCCGGCTACAGGAGACCTAGAGGTCGCCCACAGCCTTGTGCTCGATGCGTGGCCAGGTGCGTTCAGCTTTGGCCAGGATGCGCTTGGAGTCCTTCTTGTACTTTTTGAAGATCTCTTCGTTCACGAACAGATACAGCTTGCCGTCGACGATGTCGGCATACCGCGGATCTCCGTCAAACTTCTTGCCAAGTGCGACGGCGTAAGCGCAGAAGCCGCCATACTGAGGCGCGTATTTTGCCGGGTCGGCTTTGAATGTCTTGGCCGAGTCAGCGGACGCAAAGTAGTAGGCAACGCCGTCTTCAACGACCGTGTACTCTGCATTGCCTTCAGAGACAGCATTCAGCGTTGTCAGCGCGACAGCATCGACGCCATGCAGGCCAAGCGGCGCGCCGGCGGTCGTGATGCCGGTCGAAACATTGTGTTCGTCTTCAGCGGCGGCCGGCAGGGCCGTTGCGATGGCAACAGCCATTACCATGGCGGAGAGTGTGATTGTACGGGACATTTCGATTTCCTTTATGGGAGGTTGGAGCCACAGGCTCGGTTGGGAGGGCTCCTGCCGGACGGGGGCGGTGGCCGGCAGGAGTTGAACGTCTGGGACGTCTTGGGCTTTGAGTTCCAGACGGACATGGAAGATCAGGGTGCAGACAACGGGAGCCGGTCTGAAATCTGCCTCGAGGGGCGGGAGGAGTTCTTGTTCGGGCATGTCATCGGTCCTGAGTTCGATTGGGAGGCGGGCATGCTTCTCGGGCGGCCCGGAAGGGCCCGGCTGGCGGGGGAGAGAGGGGGAAGCCGCCAGCCGGGCTGCAGGTCATCCACGCTGGGTGAGGCGTGGATGGGGAGGGACCTATTTGCCGTGAGCGGCCTTGATCGCTTTCACCGTGTTATCGGTGTTGTCGACCGCACTGGCGATCATCCGGAAATTGGTAAGCGACGCGTCGTAGCCGTTGTAGAGCGGGGTGATGGCGCCTGCAGTGGCATCGGTGACAACCATCACTTCGAAGCCCTGTTCGATCAGCTCACGCATGTGGGATTCGGTGCAGAGGTTTGACGACATGCCACCCAGGATCACCTTCGAGATGCCGGCCTTGCGAAGCTGGAGGACGAGGTCGTTGGTTTCGGGGCCGTAGACCTTGTGCGGGCTGGTAACGACCGTCTTGCCGTTGTTGATGTAGGGCTTGTACCGCTCCAGCCAGTCGGCGCCGGACCCTTCGAACCCTTCCAGGGTCAGGGAATGCGGGCGGTCGAACATGCCGATGCTGTGCATCAGAGTTTCGAGCGTGCCTTCGAATTCCCATTTGTGGTCGTGCTCGAAATAGAAGTGCGGCGACACGAACACGGGCATGCCGGTTTGGTCGGCAACTTTGAAGAGGGCTTCCAGGTTTTCCACGGTGCCGTTCTCGGTGATGCTCTGGCCGACAACGCCCCAGGTGACGCCGTCCGGTGAAAGGAAGTCGTTTTGCGGGTCGGTGATGACAATTGCGGTTGTTGCCGGATCGATTTTGAAGCCCGGCATCGGCAGGCCATCATTTACAGGCGGCATTGTCGCGGTAGCGGCACGGGCCGTCTCGGCGGTGGCGTTCTGCTGGGCGACAAGCAGTCCGGCGAGACCGGCCGACGCCAGGGCAAGTTTCAGGGGGAAGCGCGAAATAGACATGTGGGTCTCCTTGAGAATCATTTGAGTGTCCGCCGCTGTTCCAGTGGGGTGAGGGTGGCACCGGGGCGGTGCTGCCTTGATCCTTCGGACTTGAGCTGTGTTCTGACTACGCGTCGGCGCGTTGGCGGTATTGACGGCGGACGACACAGTTTTGACCGGTCGCGTCAAAGCGTCCGGATACGAGCCGGAGCAGTCACGCCAGACGATGCGCGTGGCGGTATCGGATCCCTGAAGGAGGCAGTCGTCGCAGTGGCTATTGCCCCGCAGGCGAGTCTGCCCGCACGGGCAGGGGATGGATCTTCAGTGGGAAGATCCAGTCACGTCGCTGCGTTCAATTGAGAATGGGGGGCTGGATCAGTTCAGCTTGGAGGCCAGGTAGGCATGGCCATCGACCATTCGCCTGATTTCGTCCGCTCTCGGCTCCAGGCTCCAGTCGCCTTTATCGACTGATCCGCCCAGGAGAATCCCCGTCTTCCTGGGGAACGAATAAAGCAGGCCATAGTCATCGGTAGATCCGGCATAGCCATAGTCAATGTCGTTCTGAGGCAGCAAGAAGCTCAGCTGGCCGCGTGCCGGAATGATGCTTTCGTCTCCGAACACCTTGCCGGATCCGAGCCCCATGCAATTGACGATGCTGGATTCACCCAGCGTCTCAAGGTCGCCTTCGGTCTCGAATGTCATTTCCTTCATGCGGCCGCCAGCTGCGAGAAAGTCATTCACCAGCGCACGCAGGTATATGTCGGGATCGATCATCAGCGTGTAGTAGCCGTCATAGTAAGGGAAGCCGAACGGCCCGCCGGCCTGGTTGCGCTTGAGGCCGGGATAAAGCGTGTCGCCCCCCACATAAGGACGAAGTGTGCTCATGGGGCGGTCGCTCAGCGAATACTGGCGGATCCAGTAAACGCCGTATTTCGGGTCGTTTGCGAAACGGATGAACCGGTTGAAAGCGATGCGAGAGGCCAGGTCGAGCATGGCCAGGGTTTCCTGAGATACCTGATCATTTTCGAACAGGGTTACCGGGTGCCACATCGCGCCAGCGACATTGGATGTCGTGTAGGGCGGGAAATCCTTGGCGTAGATCGTCACCTGCATTCCGGCACGCTGGAGAAGAATTGCGGTTGAGAGGCCGATTGCACCCGATCCCAGCACGGCCACCTTGTCCGCATGGGTCTCCTTGGTGAGGGTTGCTGCCAGTTCGGCGACACCCCATGACAGCGATACCCCGCCGCCGCCGTGTCCATAATTGTGCACAACATGCTTGGACCCGACTTTGACGGCTTCGAGCCGGGGGCCGGGTTTGCGAAACGGGCGAAGCCCGACAATCGTGCGGGTAACGCGGCTCATGGAGGATTTGATGGGCCGCATCGGCGCGCCAATCGATTGCACCAGCGCGTCACCGGTCGTTGGAGCAGGTGCAAATCCCGTGGCTGTCGTCGTGCAGCCAGTGAGGGCGGCGACGCCCAGGCCAGTGCCGGTTGCCAGAAAATCTCTACGTTTCATGGTTTCCTCGATGCGAATGCGTTCCCGGACGCGACTGTTGAAGGCCCGAATGGACCGGTCAAGGCGAGAGCGGCACGGCCTCGGCTCCCCGAACGGTCTGCCTGCCGATACGGCGTTTTTGGCGGCGTGGCGTCGAATGCGCCCGGAATTTGGACGGCCTGCGCCTCTGGGTAGACGGGTTTGCGGACGCTTCCTGCCGGGTATTTGGTCAATCGCGGAACAGGAATGATCAGATGCAGGCAAACTGATGCGGCATCTACGATTCGACTGTTTGGACTCGGCACGGTTGTCCGCAAAATTCAAACAGCTTCAACGGTTTGAACGTTTTGTGGAGAGTTCCGAACGACATGGCTGCTGAGAATACCCGCTGTACGGTGTTGCTGTCAGAGGAAAAGCAATCCGAAAGCGCGTCCGAAACGACGAGCTGGGATCGCCAGATTCTGATTCTCGCCAGCGATCGTGTTCGGGCGGGGCGCATTGCGGGTGCGTTGGGCGACCAGCCTCATCAAACGGAAATCACCGGACATGCAGACTGGCAAGCGCGGCGTCTCAAGCTGATTGGCGCGAGCGCAATCATTCTTGCGTCACCAGAGGTGGATCTGGATCTGCTGACGGAATTGCTCGCCATGCGCCGCTTCAGGTCGGTGCCGATTCTTGTGTTCGTTGACCAAGGGTCCCGGGAGGAGATGAGCCGCGCGCTGAAACTTGGCGTCAGTGCCTTCATCGTGGACGGTCTGGAGCCGGATCGCATTCCGGCGATCCTGAACGTGGCAGAAGAACGCCATTCATTGACGCTGGCGCTAAGAGACGAATTGCAAAAATCGCGGGAAGACCTCGCTGCACGCAAGACGATTGAGCGGGCAAAAGGCTTGCTGATGACCAAGAGCGGCCTTTCGGAGCAGGACGTCTATGATTCCATGCGCCGCATGGCGATGACTCAGGGAAAGCCGATGCGGGAAATTGCTGAAAACGTTCTCGCGATCTTCGCAATTTTTCCATAAAGCCCCACAACTCATGTCACCTGGATGGCACCTGCTGAGTGCTGAGACTTTGTGCGTTGTTTGGTGTGCAGTGCACAAAAGCGTGACGGGTTAACGATTCCGCATCATCGGCGACATGTTTCGAATTGGCTCCAGCGACGACCCGGGACAGCTTGTTACAGACGTCAGCAGGGACTGAATGCCAAAGGCGGCATTTTGAGCAACCTGTTGATGGATGTGGCTCAACGGCGGGCCGATTCAACACCTCAGAAATATCAGTGCCTTGGGCGTTCGGTCCAATGGGGGAAGCTGGTGTGTGCTCGACAACAGGGGGCAGACGGAACTTTTTGAAGAGTGATGGTTCCGCTGCGGAAAGGGAATACAAAGTGCGATTTAGTTCTTTCTTGAAATGTGCTGTGTCATCAGCGGTCGTAGGTATGGTGGTCACCGGGGGGGTGGCTTACGCAGAACCAGATGATGAGCCAGCAGCCGACGAAACTTCCGTACAGGAAAAAGTCATCATCACCGGTATGCGGGGCAAATCCCGTTCTGTGATGGATTCGCCTGTCCCGGTAGACGTTCTGAGCTCGGATGAAATCTCCGACGTGCCGTTTACGGATGCCAACGACATCATCAAGACGCTGGTTCCGTCTTACTCACTGGCGCGTCAGCCGATTTCCGATGGTGGTACGTTCATTCGTCCGGCAACGCTGCGCGGCATGCCGACTGACAAGACGCTGGTTCTTGTGAATTCCAAGCGCCGCCACCGCGCCGCTCTGGTTCAGATCGGCGGATCCGGTACCCAGGGTCCGGATATTGCAACCATTCCGGCGATCGCACTGAAAAGTGTTGAAGTCCTGCGCGATGGTGCTGCGGCGCAGTACGGTTCGGACGCCATTGCCGGCGTCATCAACTTCATCCTGAAGGACTCTCCGGAAGGCGGTGCGTTCAGCGCCGACTTCGGCCAGTACTATGAAGGCGACGGTTTCAATACGACCCTGGCTGGCAATTTCGGCCTCGGTCTCGGCGACAATGGGTTCGTCAACGTGTCTGCTGAGTACTCGAAGGCTGATGCGACGCAGCGAGGTGAGCAGTATTGTGAAAGCTGGGTTTGTGTTGACGTGAACAGCCCTGACTTCAATCCAGGCAATACGTCCATCGACGGTTATGATCTGGATTCCTTCATCGCCGGTCTCGATAGCGCTGACTATTCCGGATCTGGTGTGGTTCAGCCCTGGGGGCAGCCGAACGCCAAAGCTTTCCGGAGTTTCGTGAACGCCGGCTACACGATTGGCGATGTTGAGTTGTACGGTTTCGGCAACTATTCGAACTCCGAAGCGGACGGCGGCTTCTTCTATCGCTATCCAGGCAACGGCACGATCGAAAACATTCGCCTTGAGGACGGTTCGCTCTGGTCCTCGCTCAATCTGTTCCCGGGCGGCTTTACCCCGCGCTTCTTCGGCAACGTGATCGACTACTCTGGTGTTGTCGGTGCGCGTGGCGAATGGGACAACGGCATCAGCTATGACTTCAGCGGACGTCTCGGTCACAACGAGATCAAGTACACGCTGAAGAACACGGTCAACCCGTCGCTGGGCGACATGTCGCCAATCAGCTTCCACCCGGGTGATCTGATCAACGAAGAAATGCAGCTTCAGGCAGACTTCTCGAAAGAGTTCGAGACCGGTCTGGCCAGCCCGCTGCTCTTCGCTTTCGGTGCCAGCTATATGGATGAATCCTATGAGCTGGTTGGTGGTAACTTCGAGTCCTACACCGATGGGCCGTACGCGCTTCCGGACCCATATGGCTTTTGTGCCGCTGGTGTGCCGACAGCAGCCGGTGCAGCGGTTATCGCCAATGGCTCCACATTGGACTGCGCCGACGATGACGACCCGGTGTATCAGGCGCTTGGCGTCGGTTCGAACGGTTTCCCGGGCTACTCACCGGAATTCTCCGGCGAATACACCCGTGATTCATACGCCATCTACGGTGATCTGAGTGCTGACGTAACGGATGCCCTGTTCCTGCAAGGCGCCCTGCGCTTCGAAGACTACTCGGACTTCGACTCCGAGCTGGTCTGGAAAGTGGCTGGCCGTTATGAGTTCGCGCCGAACTTTGCGGTCCGTGGTTCTGTCGGTACGGGCTTCCGGGCCCCGACACCGGGTCAGCAAGGCACGACCAATGTGTCGACCCGCCTCCCGAACGGCTTCCCGGTTGCAACCGGTCTGTTCCCGGCAGGTGGTCCGGTTGCGGGCGCGCTTGGCGCAGAACCGCTCAAGCCTGAGAAATCCACCAACTATACGTTGGGCTTCACGTCGTCCTATGATGCCTTCTCGCTGACGGTCGACTTCTACCAGATCGACCTGGAAGATCGCGTCTATGCCATCTCGACCCTGGACGTTTCGACGGATGCTTCTGGTGACGCAGATGCCTATCAAAACTACCTGAACCTGTTGAATGCAGGTGTTGTCGGTGCTGAATCGATTGGTGGTGTGTTCTACTTCACCAACGCCTTCGATACGAGCACGAAGGGTGTGGATGTTGTCGGTACCTACTCCAAGGACTGGGCGAATGGTTCCTCGACCAAGTTCACGGCTTCTGTGAACTATAACGAGACCGAGTTCGACAGCGATGTCGGTTCTCTGCTCAACGACGAAGACCAGTATGACTTCATCAACTACGATCCAAAAGTACGTGGTGTCTTCTCGGTCAGCCACCAAACAGGTCCGTTCGGCTTCCTGGCCCGTGCCAACTACTACGGTGAGTCCACAAACTCTGACGGCTCGAATGCGCCGCTGCGTTATCAGGACTATGGTGCGAAGGTTCAGGTTGACCTTGAGGGATCCTTCCAGGCTTCGGAAGCCGTGAAGATCTCCATCGGTGCCCGTAACGCCTTTGACCAATATCCGGATAAAGCGGAACTCGGCGACAGCTGCTGTGGCCGTATCTACCGCTCCGGTGACGTCATCGACTGGCAGGGTGGCTACTACTACGTCAAACTGATGGCCAATTTCTGATCGAATATAGAGCTCGCCTGCCCCTTTTGGGGGCAGGCGATGATCTGTGAGGAGGGATATGGCTATCCCTCCTTGCTCCATTGGGAAAAGGCGGTTCAACAAGCCTTGAACAGGAAACTCAGAGAAGTATGTCAGGCAACGAAGTGGACTACCTGTACGTCGCCGAGATGATCGGAAGCTTGACGATGATGGCAGGTTTGGCTGCAGGGTATGTCAACTTGATTGCCGTCGTGGCCATTGTGGCAATGCCGCTTCTGATTGCTTCACTGGGCGCCAAAGCTGCTCACAGTCTCACCGCCATCCCCCCGGAAGCGCGTCCTGGGCTCCTGTCTCTTCGCAACATCCGCAATTGTCCTGTACACTGCTTCGACAGGATGACGCTGCTGTTCGCATTCCCGCGAAGCTCAAAAGATTCAGTTTCTTCTCAACTCTAAGGCAACAGGTAAATCAGAATATGGCTTACGATATTTCCAGACGTTTTCTTCTGGCTGGCGCGACCGGTATCGGTGTCGCGGGCGCAACGGCCTGCGCATCGGGCGCATCCGCGATCGCTGAAACCACGGAGGCAGCTTTCCCGCCTGAGAAGGTTGCTGTTGAGAACCCTTACCTCCTCGGTCCGCCGGAAGGTGTCGCGCTTCTTTCCCGGAACGAGAATCCCTATGGTCCGGCGCCGTCCGCTCTCAAGATGATCGAATATGCGGGCTCCAAGGGCGCATATTATGCGTCTCAGGTTGCTGTGAAACAATTGCTCGAAATGATCGCCGAGAAGAACGGTGTGGCGCCTGAGCAAATTGCCCTGACGACAGGCTCGGGCGAGGCCTTGTCTGCTATCGCAATGATCTACGGTCCGAATGGCCCGATTGTTGCGCCGCGGCTTTTCTGGGATACGACCGCGCTTTATGCCGCGCGTCTCGGCATGGCTACGATTGACCGTGTGCCGCTGACCGAAGGCATGGAAATCGATCTGCCAGCCATCGAGGCGAAAGTCACCGAAGGCACCGGCCTTGTTCAGCTGTGTAATCCGAACAACCCGACCGGTCTCGTCTCCGACCCGGCCACGTTGAAGGCGGCCGTGAAGCGTATGGCTGCCAAGACAACGGTTCTCGTTGACGAAGCTTACATGGAACTTGCCGACGATCCGGCAGGGAACACCTGTATTCCTCTGATCAATGAAGGGCACAATGTCATCGTGTCCCGTACCTTCTCCAAGATCTATGGTATGGCCGGCATCCGCATGGGCTACACGATCTCTTCGCCGGAAACGGCCCAGAAGATCCAGGCAACCGCAATGTCCTGGTCGCCGTGCACCTCGTATGCTGCGGCCATCGGCTGCTACAATGATGAGAAGTTCCTCAACTTCTCCAAAGGCAAGGTTGTTGAAGCCCGCCAGATGATCACCACGACGCTGGACACGCTCGGCCTCGAATACCTGCCGTCGCAGACGAACTTCGTCTACTTCAAGTCGGGCAAGCCCGCCAATGACGTCCAGAAGGCTTTTGCGGAAAAGAAAATCTCTATCCGCGGACAATACATGGACTATGTCGATTGGTCCCGCGTCTCGACTGGCAAGATCGAAGACGTGGAACGCTTCTGCAAGGCACTGCCGGAAATCGTCGGCGCATGATCTCAGGCGCCCCGGATTCGGGGCGCCTCCACAATTTTCCGGAATGCCCGGGGAATAAAGAAGGGCGAGGCAGTCAGACTGCCTCGCCCTTTTTTCCGTTCTGTTTGGCGCCTTAACTGCGTCCCCAGCTTTCAAGCCCGGCGACTGCCTGATCATAGATTTTCTCTGACGCAAGGATGACATTGCGGCGCCACTCTGTGGCCTGAGGGTAGAAGCGTTCGATGAGGTCGGCCCGTACCGTATCCACAAGTGCCGGATCTGCACCGCCTGCGCGATGCATCAGCCAATTGTCCATCATCAGGGCCTGCAACATTTTTTCGACATCATAGGTGCCCCACTCGATCGTCAGGTTGACGACTTCGGCCGGATTGAATTTGCCAATCTCGTCGCGCATGCCTTCCAGCAGAAGTCCATTATAGAAAATGGAGACACCCTCGACGACATCATCGCAATGAATAGCGTGACCCGGCCACCAGTCGGATAGCAGGATGTGCGTGTCCGATCCCTTGCCTTCATCCAGAATGAAATGAGGCTGGCCATATTCTCCGATGCCGGTATGCCAGTCGATATGAAGGATCCGCTCGGCTCGGCTCAGATGTTTGCGCGCGATGGCAAACAGGGTCTTGCCTGACCAGCTGAGCGCCTGACCGCCAAAGCTGAGCCCCTCAGGAAAATCGAACTGGCCGGATGTGATACCGGTCAGTGCCGCGTTCATTCCCTTGTTAGCCGTCAGGGTGTGAAAGCCCTTCGCAAACTTGTCGAGCCCCGTTTCGTCGGGTGTGGCAGCGAGCAGGAGCTGGTGGATATCCAAATAGTCCGGGTTGGATGGTTGCGGCTGTGACCGGTCGGGGAAGTTCCGGTTGAGGTCGATACCGTCTTCGTTGATCCGGTGCGACCAGGCCCAGCCATAGGGGTTGATCGCGTGAATGAGCAGAACACTGATATCGTCCGGCAACTGGCCGGGGCCCTCCCTGTCGAGCCATCTCAGCATTGTGGCGGCCCCAGCGGCGGCTTCCAGTCCATGCGTTCCGCAGCTGAACACCAGAACCCTCGCGGCATCCTGCGGCCCATACCATGCCGCATCCATTGAGAGATCTTCGCCGGAGGGGGCTTTCAGGGAAGGGTGCACATGACGCTGAACTTCCAGGTCATGCCGCAGGCAGGCGTCCAGGAATTTCCTGCGGCCTTCTTCGTAGGAGTCAGAAAAATACCGGGAAAGGTCCGCGTCGACAGGGGGCATGCTGCGGATCCTTCCCGGTATGGAGGCAATACGGATGAACTAGAAGTTCACGACCAGTTCGGCACCATAGGTCCGCCCGATATTCGGGTGATTGACCAATGTGCCGAAGAAGTCGCGGAAATCGTCCACCAGACCGTCTTCATCGGTGAGGTTGCGGCCCCACAGATAAACTTCGTACCGGCCATCATTGCTCATCAGGCCGATGCGTCCATTCAGTTGTGTCATGGAGTCGATATATCCAAACGGCACCACCTGCGTGGAAGGCAGTGTTGCTGTCTTGATATTGTCGGCGGTGGTGAAGTAGCCATCCGAATACGTCATGTCGAGCCGCGTCAGGAGCGTCGAGTCGACCGAGGGAATGTCGCGCGTGTACACAGCGCCCAGTGAAGCGCTCCATTCCGGGGCGTTGTTCAGATCATTGCCGGAAACGTCTGCGCCGGCTGTGCCGCCGCCCGGAAACGAGTCGAAGGTCGCATCCAGATAACCGGCAGAGCCCTGCAGGGACAGGTTGTCTGTGGCCTGAAGGTTGAACTCACCTTCGAGACCTTGCGTGATCACCTTCGCCGCATTGGTGATGCGGATCGATGTGCGGCCTTGTCCGAGATCGACGAACTGGTTCACCTGATAGTCGGTATATTCGGAGTAGAAGGCAGCAAGGTTCAGCGTAAAGCGGCCATTCATGAAGGTGTTCTTCAGGCCGAGTTCGTAGGCATCCACTGTTTCCTTGCCGAATTCCAGACCGGAGTTCGCGGCCAGTTCATTCTCGTTGATGTAGTCGAGGTTGAAGCCCCCGCTCTTATAACCGGAGGAGTATTTGGCGTAGAGGTTGCTCTGATCGGTCACAGCGTAGCTGAGGCTGATGGCTGGTGACAGGAAACTGTCGCTACGGTCATTGATCAGCGGCGTCGGGGCCGTCGTGGTGTCACCGGGCGCTACATTGGTCGAGCCGATGGCGAAGACACCGGAGTTCCGGCCATCAAGCAGCCAGTTCACGCTCTTGTCTTCCGTGCTGTAGCGCACGCCGAAGCCGAGGGTCCAGCGTTCGTTGAAGTCGTAGGAGCCGTTGACGTACGCCGCAAAGCTTTCCGTTTCGACACTTCCGCTGTTCGTGACCTTCGAGCCGACCGGGCCGAAGCCGACCATCGAAGAGATGAAAGCAAGTTGTGCCGGCGTCAGGGTCGCCGGATCAAGATTGAGGAGAGGTGCCACTTGGGGCGCCACGACGGGCTGAATGAAGCCCTCAATAAAATCGTTTCCAAGGGTCACGTCGCGGACCGTGTCTGCGTCCTGCTTGTAGTAGTACAGGCCACCCATATAGGTGAAGGCGCTGTCAGACGGGGAGATCAGCTGGAACTCCTGGGTCGTCTGTTTGAACTCGTCGCCATAGTCGACATAGATGATGGAGATCGGCGCATAGTCGGTAGCGTTGGAGTAAGACGCGTCCGTATCGCGGTAGCCCGTGATCGATTTCACGGTGAACCCGTTCTGGAATTCATAGGTCATGTCCATCATCGCGCCGGACACATCGCGCTCTTCAGTCGGGTCGAAATCGAAGGCGACCTTGCGCGGTTCCGGAGCAAACGGTGTGACCATCACGCCATAAGGGTCGGTCAACGGCTCACCGACCAGAATTTTGTTGTCGGCAGAAAGACCGTCATAGGCGAGATTGATCTCGAACTGGTCGGACGGCGTAATGCGCAGCTGCGCGCGATAGGCCAGCACATCCTTGGTGTCGAGTTCGTTCCCCGTCGTGATGTTGTCGATATAGCCGTCGCGGTCAGTCTTGGAGATCGAAACCTTGGCAGCAACTTTCTCGGAGATTGGCACATTCAGCATGCCCTGGAATTCGCGGAGATTGTAGTTGCCGACATTCGCGCTGAGCTTGCCGAAGAAGCGGTCTTCCGGCTTTTTGGTGACAAGGCTGACGGCGCCGGCCACGGTGTTCTTGCCGAACAGCATGCCCTGCGGGCCACGAAGCACCTCGACGCGTTCCAGATCCAGCAGTTCCTGGTTCACAGCCGGTGACTGGCCCATATAGACGCCATCTACATAGACGCCGACGCGGCTGTCGAAACCGATATTGCGGGAGGCAGAGCCCACACCGCGGATCGTGATGACAGAGCGGAAGTCGTTGTGACCCGAGATCGACACGTTGGGGATGTAGCCGGAGATTTCCGACAGCTCGCGAACGCTTGTCTGCTCGATGCTGTCGTCTCCGAAGACGGACATCGCGATCGGCACTTCAGACAGTTTCTCGGTACGGCGTGTCGCGGTGACGACGATGCCCTCATAGACTTTGACTTCGTCTTCCTGACCGGCACTCGCCGTTTCAACCGTATCTGCGGTTTCGTCTCCGGTCTGTGTTTGTGCGGAGGCAGCGGCCCACGGCGCGGCCGCCAGAATCAGGCAGCTTGCGCCCATCAATAGCTTAGACGTCTTCATGTTGATCTTCCCTTTGAATTCGGATGTCAGCCTTGGGGTGACCCTGGCGCCTGCTTGCGCAGGCGCACGTCCCAAGCCTTGCCCGCGCAAGTTAATTGAATTAACATTATTGTGTCAACGCGTCATGATGGTGACGATGTGGGGAGGCGGTAGTGAATGGCAGATGTCCTGAAAACCTCTTCCGGACGGGTACGTAAAAAGACCGGATATCACCATGGCGACCTGCGGAATGCGATCATTGAAGCGGTTGCGAAGCTGATTGCGAAAAGCCACTCGCTGGACTTCCAGCTCAAGGAGGTCGGCAAGATGGTCGGCACTTCCGTCCCGGCGATCTACCGGCACTTCGAGAGCAAGCAGGACCTGCTGGTCGAGACCGCGATCGCCGGCTACGTGTTGCAGGAAAACTATCGTTCCTATGCGCTCGATCAGGCGGGCGACATGGTGCTCTCGCGCCTGTTGGCCGTGGGATACGCTTACGTCCATTTCGCGCGGTCGCATCCCGGCTACTTCCTGCTGATGAAGAGCATGGAAACCGAGGAAATCCTGTCGTCGGAGACCTACCAGGCGCAAAGGTACAAAACGATTCGGCTGATGGACGAGCTGGTGACCGAATGTTCCAGCGAGGGTTACTTCACCGATGTCGAAAAGGATCTGGTGCTCGCTGCCTTGCAGGCGGCCGCATTCGGAATCGCAAACCTCTATACTGCTGACCAGCTTCGCTATGTCGCCCCGGGCCTGATCGGGCAGGAGGACGTGGTCGCGCGGCTTTTCAAGATCAGCCTGCGCGCCGTTCTCAGTGAGGCGGGCAATCGCGCCGTTGAGACAGTGGCCGGCGATCCATTCCAAGACATTCCAAACAAACCTGAGTGAGAGACAGCATGACCACACCCACCCAGCCGGCCATCGGGATCAATGACGTTCTGGCGACTTCCTTTGTGAATCCAAAAGCCCCCCCGGCAGCCACGCTGGACAATACGGCGCTGCTGCTGATCGACATCCAGCACCTGGCGGAGCCGTCCTACCATGTGAAGAACGCCGTCGCGGCCGGTCTGCCGGAAGATGCTGTGCAGGCAGCGCTGAGTGACTACGAAGTCCGGTTTAATGCTGCCGTAGTCCAGGCTGCACGTGTCCTGGACGCGGCAAGGTCTGCCGGGATCCCCCCGATTCACGTGAAAATTCAGGCCTTGTCCTGTCAGGGCCGTGACACCAGCCAGCTGCATAGCCGTCTCGGCTGGAACTTCCCGCCCGGAAGCCCGGCGACAGAATTCCTGGAACCTACCCGGCCCAAAGCGGATGAAATCGTCATTACCAAGACCGCCAGCGGCGCGTTTACGGGGACGAGCCTTGATACGACGCTGCGCAATATGGGGATCGAGCACCTGATCGTTGTTGGCTTCATGACGGATGAATGCGTGGAGACCACAACGCGTGTCGCGCTCGATTACGGATATATTTCCCGCGTCGTGAGTGATGCGACGACGACCTATCACCTTGAATCTTATCAATCGACCATCGGAAAGCTTGCTTCCTATGGCTTCACGCTGACGGCAGATGAGGCCATCGCGGATATGAAAGCCATGGCAGAACAAGCCTAAAGGCAGGCGGTGCCGGGAGGAGGAGAGAAACATGGGGAAAATGACACGGCGCGCCTTGATAGGCGGCGGGCTCGTTGCCGGTGCCGGCGTTGCGTACGGCGCTTACTGGCTGCGTAAGAGGCCAGCTCCGGCGCCGCTTGGTTTTGAAGTGGCGGAAGATGAGCGCGCGGCGGCCATTGCGCTGCTGGACAAGTATCCGGCGATCGACAGCCACGCCCATCCCGGGCGGACATTTGCGCGCGATGCTTCCGGTCTTGCGCCGCTCCTGAAAGTGTACAAGGCGCAGTCCGGTTTCGAGCGCCGCACCATAGGTGACATGCGCGAAGGCCACCTCGCGGCAGCCTGCTTTGCGGCCGTGTCGGATTTCAACGTGTTGAACCTGGCGAAAGGCAAGGGTCTGGAGGCCCAACGCCCCTTCAGGGTAGGAGAGGCGTGGGAGAGCTACAAGGTCCAGATCGGCAATCTCAAACGGCTGGCAAAGCAGAATCTCGTCACTGAAATGCTGACCCCGGAATCGCTGGAGGCTGCGCGCGCGTCCGGGCGGCCGGGGGCCATCTGGACTGTCGAGGGGGGAGACTTCCTGGAAGGATCAATCGAGCGCGTGAATGAGGCTTATCAGGATGGCGTCCGGTCCATCACGCTCGTCCACTATCGCACCAATGGTCTCGCCGACGCGATGACCAATGAGCCGGTCCATGACGGGCTGACCTCAGAAGGCGACGCGATCATTCGCGAGATGAACCGTCTGGGGATGATGATCGACCTGTCCCACATGGCCGAGGCCGGGGCGTTCCGTGCGCTGGAGCTCAGCACCCTGCCGGTGATGTTCACACATACCCATATCAGTTCGGCCCACTCCTATCATCCGCGCTTCATCTCGCTCGAACTTGCCAAGGCGGCGGCCGATGCAGGGGGGATTATCGGGGCGTGGCCGAGCGGTATTGAGATCAGTGATCTGGCGGGTTTTGGGGACCGCATTTTCCAATTGGTGGACCTGGTCGGCATCGATCATGTCTGCCTCGGATCCGATATGGACGCGAACTACAAGCCAGTCTTCGACAATTACCGTCATCTGCCGGATCTGGTGGCATTGCTACGCCGGAAGGGCATGAGCGAGCCGGAACTAGCGGCCTTCCTGGGCGGCAATTTCCAGCGTGTCTGGAAGGCCAATGAGGCTGCCCGCGAAGGCGGGGCCCCCTAGACGCGAGAAGTGCCCACAGGGGATCATCCCTCGTGACAGGGGTTGGCCGCGTCGCAGGTCAGATGCCGAGCACCGGCTGGAACAGCTTCAGCAGGGGATTGGCAAACTTCAGCTTTCCCTCATCGACAATGAGGGAAATGCACGGGCCGTCATCATCGATCCGCAAGTCATGCATACAGCCCTCGTCTTCCTGATGAAGGTCGCCGGCAACGAATTGCTGCGAGCCGGATTTGTAGCCACCTGCCAGAACGAGCGTCCATTCCTGTCCGCTGTGGGAATGCCGTGGGACGGGAAGTCCGGGCTTTGCCCGCAGCAGGTAAAGGCGCTCGCCGCGCCTGTTGCGGCCGAGCCGCGCTCGCTGAACACCGAGGCCGGCACTGCGCCATTTGAGACGGCTGCCTGAGCGGCGGATATAGTCTGCCAGCGGCGCGGGCATCCACTCCGGACGGCCATCTTCATCACGGGTCTCGCCATTGGCCTCTGATTGGACAGGCAGGTCCGCATCCAGACGGGTGTTCAGGCGAGTGAGGAAATCGTCTGACAGTGCTGCAGGTTTTGCGCTTTCGAGCATGGCGCCCGCAACATGGTCGTTTGAGGTGATTGCATCCCGCAGGCGCGGATTGATGTCTGCCTGGCAGGTCAACAGAAGTTGTTTGAACGGCGAGAGCGAACCCGCTGACTGCATGGCCAGCCAGTCGTCATCAACCGTGACCGGCAGGGAATTTGCCGAATTCATGGCGCATCCTTTCGATAGGCTTCAAGTGTCGTTCTGAGTTTCTTCAGGGGAGCTCGGATACGGCTTTTCACCGTACCGATGGCGATCCCTGTCCGTTCGGCGATGGCGCTGTGGGATAGCCCCTCGAAAAAGGCGAGATAGAGCATTTGCTTTTGTTCTGGCGGCAGGGTTGCGAGCGCGTCCCTCACGGCTTGTGCGGCCTGGGCTTCTTCCAGACCAGCGTGGGGGGAATCCTCCAGTTCGTCAGAAAGCTCCATCATGTCTTGCGGGGCCGTCGGTTGCAGCCGGTCATGCTTTCGCTTGTGGTCGATCCAGCGATTGCGGGTCATCCGGTAGACCCAGGTTGAAAAGCTCGCTTTTGAACTGTCAAAACTGGCGGCCTTTTGCCAGACGGCTGTCAGCACATCCTGGACAATGTCCTCTGACGTCGAGTCGCCCTCGCCACGATGTACCAGCCACGCCTTGAGGCGCGGGGCATAATGTAAAGCCAGCGTGTTGAATGCTTCGCGGTCAGCGGAGCTGACCACCCGAGACATCAACTCGCCGTCCAGAGCAGAGCGGCCGGGAAGGGCGCTCACTTTGGCCAGGCTTTTCTGTTTGATGCCATGAATGGCTCCTGACTGAGCGGACGTCACGGATCGCATTATCGCCTCCTTTTCTGCTCTTACGCAAATAAAGCCGGATTGGATCATCCAATCCGGCAGGCAGGCTGCTGCGTATCTCTATGAACAAACCGGAGAACACCTATGCCATTTGATGTCGCCGCACCTGTAATCCGCCGATCTGTGGCCACCTCTGATGGGCGCCGTCCGAAAGTGGCGGTCATCGGAACCGGCATTTCCGGTCTTTCCGCTGCATGGGCGCTGCAGGACGCATGCGATATCACTGTGTTTGAAAAAGCAGACCGGATTGGCGGACATACGGCCACCATGATTGTGGAGGCCCCGGAAGGGCCTGTGCCGGTGGACACAGGGTTCATTGTTTTTAATGAGCCGAATTATCCAAACCTGACGGCGCTGTTCGAACATCTCGGCGTGGCAGCCAATCCCACCCAGATGAACTTTTCTGTCTCGATCCCCGATGCGAGAATGGAATATGCCAGCCATGGCATGGAGGGGCTGTTTGCCTGGCGCAGGAATATGGCCAGCCCGCGCTTTTACCTGATGTTGAAGGACATACTGCGCTTCCATGCCGCTTCCCACGAATTGGCGACCTGTCAGCGCGGCCGTTCGATCGGAGAGTATGTGGCTGAAGAAGGCTACGGACGGGCTTTCGTGGACTATCACTTGTTGCCGATGGCAGCGGCAATCTGGTCCTGTCCGGTCTCGATGATCATGGATTTCCCAGCGGCGAGTCTCGCCCGGTTCTTTGTCAATCATGGCCTGGTGAGCGTTCGCCCTCAATTTCCCTGGCAATCGGTTGATGGCGGCAGCGCGTCATATCTCGGCCCCCTGACGAAAGGGTTTTCGGAGCGGATACGCTGCAATGCCGGAATCCGGTCTGTCACGCGTAACGGGGAGGGCGTGCGGATCCATTTTGTGTCGGGAGCGCATCAGGATTTCGATGAGGTCATCTTCGCTTGCCATGCACCGGAAGCCTTTGCGCTGCTCGAAGACGCAGACGACGTGGAGGCCGGAATCCTGTCCCGCTTCCGTACACAGCCGAACCGTGTGATCCTTCACAGGGATGAGAGCCTGATGCCAGAGCGGCGCAGGGCCTGGGCCGCATGGAACTACCGCGCGAAACGCAATGACTCGCTCAAGCTGTCCGTGACATACTGGATGAATGCGCTCCAGCGGCTGGATACGAAGACCAACTATTTCGTGACGTTGAACCCGGAACAGGAGCCCGCTGAGGACAAAGTGGAACGTGAATTCGTGTACAATCATCCTGTGTTCGATGCCCGGGCGATGGAAGCCCAGCGAGAGATCTGGTCCATTCAGGGGCGCCGCGGCACGTGGTTTTGCGGGGCGTGGCAGGGATATGGCTTCCATGAAGACGGGCTCCAATCCGGTCTGGCCGTCGCGGAGTTGCTGAGCGACTGGAAGCGCCCCTGGGCGTTCGATTTCAGCCAGGAGCGCCTGGCGCGAACTGAAACGGGAAGGGTTCATGCATGAACCAACCGGCACGCTTCTATATCGGTCAGGTAAGCCATAAACGATTTGGCCGCGTATCGCATGCTCTGCGCTACCGGATTGCTTATTTGTTGCTGGACCTGGACCGTCTGGACGAAGCCGGCCGGATCACCCGGTTCCTGAATATCGGAAAACGTGGCCTGATCAGCTTTGATCCGCTGGAACATGGAGACGGCCAGACAAAAGACCTGGCTGCGTGGGTGCGGGCGTTTGCCGATCGGCAGGGCGTTCAGGAAGATGTGGCAACGATTGAACTCCTCACTTTACCTCGCATGTTCGGATATGTGTTTAATCCGGTCTCGGTCTACTTTCTCCGCAATGAGGGAGGCGACCTTCACCATGTGCTCTATGAAGTCGGCAATACGTTTGGGGAACGGCACTATTATCTGTGTGCTGCCGAATTAATTGATGGAGTCTGCCGGCATGAATGCGACAAGGCGTTTTATGTCTCCCCATTCTTCGATCAGCGCGGACACTACGAATTTACCGTCCGGCCGCCTTCTGACAACGTGACGCTGTCCATATCCTATCGCGATGGAGAGACCGAACGGATGACGGCCTATCTGGCCGGGAAGGCCCGTCCTGTCACGGCAAGGGCAACTTTAGCATTGCTTGCCAAATTTCCCTTCATGACACTTGGCGTGATTGCCGGAATTCACTGGGAAGCGCTGAAGCTGGTTTTGAAAGGCGCGCAGTATCATCGGCATGGCCCGAAAAGCGAGACTGCCGGCACTAGCCTCGGGCACGCCGCATCCGGTTCGCAAAAATGGGCGCGCTCACGCGGACCTGCCGCCTGACGCTTTTGAGTTTCTGAAGCTCAGCCGATCCACCTTATCCGGTGCAGGGTTTACAGGCCCGACTTTGACAAATACCCCATCTGGTGACATTCCGAGTGTCATTATATTTGAATCAGGGGTAGATATGCCAGATTGGAAAACGGGCCGTCTTGTTCGTAGAATTTTCGCATGGCTGGGTGGGGGGACCGCCGCAGCCATGGCGTTCATGCTGACCGGCCCGGTCGCCATGGCACAGTCAGACGGAACCCGGCCGAACATCGTCCTCATCCTTGTCGATGATGCGGCATTGATGGATTTCGGCGTTTATGGCGGCGAGGCACGCACACCCAATATTGATGCGCTTGCTGCCCGCGGAGCCATGTTCCGGAAGCACTATTCCTCTCCGCTGTGTTCGCCATCGCGGGCCATGCTCCTGACGGGTATGGACAACCATATGACCGGGATTGCCACCATTCCGGAGGTGCTGCCGAAAGAGCATGTCGGCCAGCCGGGTTACACAATGCATCTTGAGCCGGGTATCCTGACACTTGCAGACCGGTTGAAGTCCGCGGGCTATCGGACGCTCATGTCAGGCAAGTGGCACCTTGGGAGCGGGGCGGGGGACCTGCCCAACGCGCATGGGTTCGATCGGTCGCTGGCCCTTGATGCGTCTGGCGCCGACAATTGGTCGGACAAGCCCTACATGCCCTACTATCAGAAGGCGCCCTGGTATGAGGACGGCAAACCTGCCCAGCTGCCGGACTCATTCTATTCCTCCACCATGATCGTCGACCACATGATCGACTATCTGGACGAAGGCGATCAGACACAGCCCTTCTTCGCCTATGTCGCATTCCAGGCGATCCACATTCCCGTGCAGGCGCCGCCGGAACTGACGGCCGGATACGACGGTGTTTATGACCAGGGGTGGGACGCCCTGAGGGAGGCGCGCTGGCATAAGGCCAGAGACATCGGGCTGATCCCGGAGAGCGCGCCGCTCGCCCCCATGCCGGAGGAAATGCGCCCGTGGAGTGATCTCTCCCCGGACGATCAGGCGCTTTACGCCGCCCGCATGCAGGTGAATGCGGCGATGATGGAGGCAATGGACATGGAGATTGGCCGGCTCGTCGAACATCTCAAGCAGGTTGGCAAGTTCGAGAATACCATTTTCGTCGTCACATCAGACAACGGGCCGGAACCATCGCGCGGCGATGAGGATTTCCGGCTCACGATCTGGATGAAAATGCACGGCTATCACATCGGGATCGAGGGCATTGGCGAACAGGAGAGTTGGGGCTTCATCGGTCCGGAATGGGCGATCGCGGCGGCGTCTCCAAACAACATGTTCAAGTTCCTGGGGTCTGAGGGCGGGATCCGTGTGCCGCTGGTCATGGCGGGCCCCGGCGTGCCGCAGGGCGAGACATACGATGCCCGGACCGTCGTGACGGATATTGCTCCAACTTTGCTGAAATATGCGGGCATCGACACACCAGACACCCCCATGACCGGGCGGAGCCTCGACCCGCTCCTGACCGGCGCACAAGCGGCGGTCTACCAGCCCGGCGATGTGATCGGGATGGAAGTTTCCGGCAACTCGGCGATCCTGAAAGGCCGCTGGAAAATTACCCGCAACCAGAAGCCGCACGGAGACGGCAAATGGCGGCTGTACGATATCGAACAGGATCCGGGGGAGACGACGGACCTCAGCACAGACAAGCCGAATATCTTTGCGGACATGCTGGAAGAGTATCAGGCTTACAGTGACCGTGTCGGAGTGCTGGAAGTGCCCGAGGGCTACAGCTCCCTGAAGGAGATCACACGCAACACGATGGCGCGCCAGTTGAAGGCCTACTGGCCGCAGCTGGTCGTCCTGCTGGCCGGTTTGCTTCTGATCTTCTGGTTCATCCTGCACCTTGTCAGGCGCATCATTCGGCGTTGACCGGGCGTTCTGCTATTGACCAAAAATAAAATGACAGCGAGAGTGCCAAAAAATAAATGATAAGGCCCAGGTCATGGGTAGGGAGGAACCATGAACGTTGCGGATGAAAACCGCCTGAAGCTGATGGGCGCGCCTGGTTCGCCGTACACGCGCAAAATGCTGGCACTGCTGCGGTATCGCCGAATTCCTTATGCGATCCTCTGGGGCGGGCACCAGAACCCGCCGCCGGGCCTGCCACAGCCAAAGGTGAAATTGCTGCCGACCTTCTATTTCTCCGATGCGAACGGAGAGGTTGAGGCTGTTGTCGATTCCACGCCGATTACACGTCGTCTGGAACGAGAATATGCGGGCCGCAGCGTCATTCCGGAAACCCCGGCATTGGCGTTCCTGAACGAGTTAATCGAGGATTATGCGGATGAATGGCTGACCAAGGCCATGTTCCACTATCGCTGGTATTTCGAAGCGGATCGCGACAATGCCGGGCCGCTCCTGGTTTACTGGTCTTTGCCCACGCTGGCTGCGCCGGATGCGCAGAAGATGGCTGACATGTTCAGTAAACGGCAGACGGAGCGACTCTATGTCGTGGGGTCAAACGATGTCACCGCGTCGACGATTGAAGCGAGCTACCTCCGCTTCATCGACCTTCTGGACGGGCTGTTGCAACGCGCGGGCTATGTGCTCGGGGCACGGCCGTCGTCCGCGGATTTCGCCATTTTCGGGCAGTTGACCCAATTGGCCATCGTGGAACCCACATCTGCCGCTTTGACCCGCGCGCGCTCCGCCCGGGTGCGGGCATGGCTGGATCGTATGGAGGACCTGTCCGGCGTGGAGCCCGCAAGTGGCGACTGGTTCACACAGGAGCAGGCGACCGAGAGCTTGAAACCGCTGCTGACCGAAATCGGCCGCGTCTACTTGCCTTTCCTGAAAGCAAATGCTGCGGCGGTCGTGGCGGGCAAGCCGGACTTCGAGACCGAGATCGACGGACAGGTCTGGAAACAGCCCACCTTTCCTTATCAGGCAAAATGCCTGCAGCATCTGCGGGAAACGGCCAGCGCACTCCCTGATGATGTCCGCGCCGAAGTCAGGCAGATCTTGTCCGGCACCGGCTGCGAAGAACTCCTGAACTAGGCGGCGGAAGATGCTGAAGAAAATTCTCATTGGACTGGCGGCGTTGCTCGTCGTTCTTGGAACATTGGCCTGGTTTAACAAGCCGTCGATAATCCTGTTCCTGGTGGCGCACTCGGGCGGGACTGATGTCGCGCCCAACCAGGAGATTGCCTGGAGCCCGGGCCCGGAAGATCCGCAGACGAACAGGGCCGACGGCCCGCCGAATATCATCTTCATCGTTGCTGACGATTTAGGCATCAACGACATCTCCACCTTTGGCGGCGGTGTGGCGGGCGGCCTCGTGCCGACCCCCAACATCGACAGGCTGGCTGCGCGGGGCGCAATCTTCAATCAGGCCTATGCCGGAACGGGGACGTGCGCGCCTTCCCGGGCGATGTTGATGACCGGGCGCTATCCAACGCGCACAGGGTTTGAATTTACCCCCACGCCGGGAGGCATGGGCGGTATCGTCTCCATGATAGGAAACGACATGCACACCGGATTGCCTCCAATCCTCTGGAACAAGCAGGCGGATGAGGGCGGCGTGCCGTTCGATCAGCAGGGATTGCCCGGTGAAGAGGTGACGGTCGCAGAACTGTTGAAACAGGCCGGGTACCACACGGTGCACATCGGCAAATGGCACCTGGGGCGCAGCGAGGAGTCCCGCCCAACGGCGCAGGGGTTTGACGAGAGCCTGCTCATGGCCAGCGGCTTGTATCTTCCCGGCGATGATCCGGATGTCGTGAATGCCAAACTCGACTTCGACCCGATCGACAAATTCCTGTGGGCACGGATGCAATATGCTGCATCGTTCAACAACAGCGACTGGTTTGAGCCTGGCGGGTATCTGACTGACTATTGGACGGACGAAGCCAGCAAGGTCATTGAGGCCAACCGCAACCGGCCGTTCTTTCTCTACCTGGCCCATTGGGGCGTCCATACACCCCTGCAGGCGACGCGGGAGGACTACGAAGCTGTCGGAGACATCCAGCCAGAGCGTTTGCGCGTTTATGCAGCAATGGTCCGGGCGCTTGACCGAAGTGTCGGGCGCATCATGGACAAACTCGAAGAAGAAGGGCTGGCCGATAACACGGTGATCGTTTTCACCTCGGACAATGGTGGCGCAGGATATATTGGCCTGCCGGAGGTCAACGCCCCGTATCGCGGCTGGAAGATCACTTTGTTCGAGGGTGGAATCCGGGTGCCGATGTTCGTTTCGTGGCCCGGTAATATTCCTTCTGGCGCAATCATCGACACGCCGGTGGCGCATGTCGATGTGATGCCGACCCTCGCGGCCATTGCAGGCGCCCTGCTGCCAGCCGGTCTGGAGATCGATGGAGAGAATATTCTGCCCGAAGCGACCGGTACGGGACATATCGCGCGGGCGGACGATGCGATCTTCTGGTCCAGCGGGTATTACCGTGTCGTACGTGCGGGTGACTGGAAGTTGCAGGTAAATGGCCGGCAAAAGAAGTCATGGCTGTTCAATCTGGCTGAAGACCCGACGGAGCAGGAAAATCTCGCGGACCAATTGCCGGACAAAGTGGCAGAGCTTCAGTCTCTGATCGATGCCCATTGGGCGGATGCGCGTGAGCCGCTTTATCCGTACACAATAGAAAGCCCGATCATGGTCGACAAAACGGCCGCCGATAATTTTGAACCGGGGGATGAGTATATTTACTGGCCGAACTGACCGGTCAGCGCTCTACATCCCGGACAATTCGGAAACCGATATGGTTCGATGAGAAGTCTGTCTCTTCAGGCTGCCGTGCGGCAGGGCGGTAACGCCGGCAGAAATTTTCTGCACACAGATAGGACCCGCCCTTGATTGTGTTTGTGCCGGGGCCGTAGGGCGTGTCGGTCCATTCCCAGACATTGCCGATCATGTCGAAGGCACCGGACTTGTCCGGCCCGAAGCAGCCAACAGGCGATGTGCCCGTGAAACCGTCGGCGGCGGTATTGCTGACCGGGAAAATGCCCTGCCAGGTATTTGCGACAGGCTGGCCCGTCTCGTCATAGGCACCGGACCTGGCGCGGTTCAGGTCAGGCAAGCCGCGGGACGCGGCGTATTCCCATTCCGCCTCCGTTGGCAGCCGGCCCCCGGCCCAAGCCGCGTAAGCCTGGGCGTCGGCCAGGGACACATGAACGACGGGGTGCAGTGCGCGGCCGGCGATGTCCGATCCTGGCCCTTCCGGTGATGACCAAGTGGCGCCCGGAACCAGCTTCCACGGATATTTGCCTACGGAGCCCTCTGCGGATTGGAACACCGCGGATCCAGCGGCTTCTCCGCCCGCTTCGGCACTTTTCTCCGCATCCGTGACATAGCCGGTCTCGTCGACGAAGCGGGCAAATTCCGCATTCGTCACTTCATGGGAGAGCAGCTCGAATGCATCGATGTGCAGCGTCAGGGTCGGGGATTCTTCGCGGTAGACCGGGTCTTTCCCTTTTTCGTAGGACCCGGACGCAAATGGAATGAACTGATCGAGGGCGTCGGAGGCGAGCCCGCAGGATTCCGACAGGCTGGTCTGCTCAGCCGGGCCGTCGCAGGCCGCAGCCAGAAAGGGGGCCAACAAAGCCGACAGGAAGAGCAGGCGCGTCAGGTTCATTCCGCTGCTGCGATAAGGGCATCCAGCATGGCTTCGAGCGTAGCGGTGGCTTTGGTCCGGGAGAATTCCTGATCCTGGCGAAGGCGGCGCCAGGTGTCGAAGCTCAGCGCCACGTCGAACGCCAGTTTCAGCGGTTCGTTGTCCAGCACTTCCTTGGGAAGCGCGAGGGAAAGGGCGGCCGTCTCATGCGCGACAAACCTCTTGTGGTTAGCCATGAGGAAGTCTGACCGGAAGCGTCTGACCCGCGCGCAGATCCGGAGGGGCATGATGTCTTCGAAGATGCGGATGCGGCGCTCCATCATCTCCTTGACCTGGGCTTGCCAGGTTTCCTCGGTCAGCGGCTTCGCGATCTCGGGCAGGATGCGGGCTTCCATCTGGCCGGACATCTCGCGGTAGAGCGTGTCGACATCGTCGAAATGGCGGAACACGGTCCGCAGGCCCACGCCGGCCCGTTCTGCAATGCTGGCTACACTCGGGTCGTAGTCTCCCTCGCGCACCAGTTCCATCATCGCGGTGACGATCTTCTGCTTGTTGCGTTCAGATCTGAGCCTGCGGCCATCCGGGGTGTGGGTTTCGTCCTGCGTGGTCTCGTCTGTCGCCATTTCAAATTCCTGCCAATATTGTCGGGCTCTGAATGCAAGCCGAATCCCGTCAGATGTCGCTATCAACAGTTTGTCAGAATAAGCACGATGGGCCGTGAGGAAAGGTTCCTGCTGCTGAGGCGGCTGCGTGAATTGTCTTTTTCTATTCCTGGAGCAGGTTTTTCGCCCAAGGGGAGGCCTGCTGCGCGGCTGGAAGGACCGTTTCAATATTCAATTGCCCTTTCAGGCCCGCCGAACGGTGAATCGCGGCGTCACGCCATTCTTCAGAGAGTGACATGCGCACCATGTCGGCCCGGCTCGGATACATGGCGATCGCGACTTCGTCCCATAGCTCTTCGACGTCTCCAAGCGCCAGGAAGGTGACATCTGCGGCGAAAACGGCCCGGCCACCGAATTTCGGCAGGATATCGGCAACCGCACGGCCGTAGATCATATAGGCGTCGCGACCGGACAGATCCGTCTCGCGGCCGTCGTCATACTCTGCCTTGTCCTTGAATTTCAGCAGGTTGACCATGAAGATCGGGCCATCCGGACCTTTCTCCATCATCTGGGCCATCCGGGCGGGATCGGATGGGAAGACTTCGTTCCTGACATCCATGGCTGTTGCCTCCGATAGGGTCTATCGAAAAGCCTAGTTAATTGACACGATGACTGTCAATAATATTCCGGGCGGTCAGTATCCTCCGCCGAGGGCCACATACAGGTTCAGAGCGGAGGTCAGCCGAATCAGACGGCCCTGAACATACGTGTCGGACGCGGTGAAATAAGACTGCTGCGCCGTCAGCAGGCTGGTCAGGTCGTCCGTCCCCGCGCGGTAACGCAGCTCTGCGGCCTCCAGCGCATCCTGAGAGGCGTCGCGGGCGACCAGCAGCTGCGCCTCTCTTTGCGCGTTGGTCTCGATCGAATTCAGGCTGACATCGACATCACGCAGGGCGCTGAGGATCGCCCCTCGATAGCTCGCGAGCTGGGCTTTCTGGCGAGCCTGTGCGCTTTCCAGCTGTCCTTCAAGACGGCCGCCGGAAAAGATCGTCTGAGCAAGAGATGCAGAAATTGAGCCCGTCAGGTCAGCGCCTCCGCTGAGGATGCTGGACAGTGCGGCGCCGACATCGATACCCGGCAGGAAGGCGGCGCGGGCAACCGTCACATTTGCGTCGGCGCCACGAAGGTTGGCTTCCTCCTGCAAAAGATCGGGCCGCCGCAGCAGGAGGTCTGATGGCAAGCTTGGGTCTGCGAGGGGGAGGTCAAGGTCGAGGATGGGTTCGTCCGGCGCCACATATCCCTGCGGTTTCTGTCCCAGCAGGATTGCGAGAGAGGTTTCCAGGCTGACGATCTGGGCTTTGAGTTGCGGTATGCGTGCGCGTGCATTGGCAAGCTGAGCGCGTTGGCTGGAAACATCAAAGCCGGAGATGGCGCCGGCCTTGTAACGCACTTCCACGATCTCGAAGATACGCTCGGATATTTCGAGATTCCGGCGCGCGACTTCCAGCTGCTCCCGCGTGGCGAGCAGGTTGAAATAGGTGGACGCGACATCCGATTGTACAGTCAGTTCCAGCGCGCGTTGGGAATAAATCGTGGCGTCGAGGTTCGCTTGGGAGGCGGCTCGACTCGCTGCATTGGCGCCGAACAGATCCACCTCGTAAGAGGCGGACAGGCGGCCGGATGAACTGACATCCTCAAGCCCGCGCTCCGTGTCGCTGGAAGCGGACAGACTGGCACTGGCTTGCGGCAGCAGGGAAGCATTGGATACTTTCAATGCGGCACGGGCCGCTGCAACATTTTCGATACCGCCGGCCAGTGTCTGGTTGGCAGCAAGGCCTTCCGCCACCAGGGCGTTGAGGTTTTCCGATCCGAAGGCAGCCCACCAGTCCATTTCGACAGACCGGGCACCCGTTAGTTCGGCGGCGTTGTCATAAGCGCCAGGGAGGGCCATGCCATGCGTGCTCGCATCCGTCTGCGGTGCAAGTGAGGCGCAGGCAGGCAGCGCGAGCATAAAGGCGGACAGGGTGATCTTTCTGATCATTGTTTACTCCGAAGCGAGCGCTGTGACCGGGTCAAGGTGGGCCGCCTTGCGGGCGGGCAGCAAACCGAAGACGAGACCGGTGACCATGGCGGATGTGAAAGCGAGTGCAGCGGGCGTGAGCGTGACCGCAATAGGCATGCCGTTCGCGCCCAAAAGGAAGCAAACACCGAATCCGATCAGTACGCCTGCCACACCGCCGAGGCCGCCGACAACGAGGGATTCGATCAGGAACTGGCTCATGATGTCAGACCGACGGGCACCTGTGGCCATGCGCACGCCGATCTCCCGCGTTCGTTCAGAGACGCTGACCAGCATGATGTTCATGACA
Source organism: Hyphomonas adhaerens MHS-3 (assembly GCF_000685235.1). Lineage (NCBI taxonomy): Bacteria > Pseudomonadati > Pseudomonadota > Alphaproteobacteria > Hyphomonadales > Hyphomonadaceae > Hyphomonas > Hyphomonas adhaerens. Next base: position 26,147 of record NZ_ARYH01000005.1, on the reverse strand, counting down.
CCGATCCCGCCGACAAGCAGGGAGATGGATGCGACGGAGCCGAGCAGGATGGAGAAGGAATTCTGTGTCTGCTGGACAGACTCGAGGATGGACGCGGTGTTGCGCAGCTGGAAGTCCTCTGTCCCGTGACGAGCCAGAAGGAGAGCGGTGGCTTCGGTCTCCGTCTCGCTGATCCGGTCTGTGTCGTCGACCGCAATGGTGATGGAAGACAAATAGTTCTGTCCGAACAATCGCATCATCCCGGTGGTGATCGGGACGAGCGCCACATCATCCTGATCCTGTCCCCAGGATGATGCCCCTTTTTCTTCGAGGACGCCCGCGACCTCAAACGGAGCGCCGCCAAGGAAAATGTACTGTCCGACAGCGTCCTGAACATTGTCGAAAAGATTGCCCGCGCTTGTCGTGCCGAGAACGACCACACCGATACGCCTGTCCACGTCTTCTTCGGTGAAGAAGCTGCCATAGAGCATGCCGCGGTTCTGAGCGATGGGCCATCCGGCTGACACGCCTTCAATGGAGGTGCTGTAGTCGTTGTTGCCGACGCGCAGGGTTGCTGACCCGGTCCGCGAAGGGACGGCGGCGCGCACATTGTCCAACTCGTTCAATGCATCCGCATCCGCCAGTGTCAGCGTTGCGATAGCATCGCCCCGCATACGTGTGCCTGGGGCGCCGGGCCGGACGAACAAAAGGTTCGATCCCATGGATTCAAACCGGGCCATGACCTGGCGTTGGCTGCCTTGTCCGATTGCCAGCATGGCGACGACAGCCGCCACGCCGATGACGACGCCCAGCAGGGTCAATGCCGTCCGGAAGAGGTTCGCCCGCAGGGACCGGAAGGCCATTTTCACGGACTCGACCACCTGCGATACAGGAGACGGGCCCTTGCCGGTATGGCGGTAGGAGTCCGCCGCCGGCGTGACGATGTCGGCGGATCCGATATCGGAAACCACACGTCCGTCCTTCAATTCAATCACTCGCTTTGCGCGTTCAGCGACTTTTGGGTCGTGCGTGATCAGGATGATCGTACGTCCGGCTTCGTGCAGCTCCTCCAGCAGGCCGAGCAGTTCGTCGCTCGATCCGGAGTCCAGGGCGCCGGTCGGTTCATCTGCGAGGATGACTTCTGCGTCGTTGATCAAAGCGCGCGCCACAGCGACACGTTGTTGCTGGCCACCGGAAAGCTGGTTCGGTTTGTGGTCGAGGCGGTCGCCCAGCCCCAGCCGGGACAGAAGCGTGTCTGCTTTTTCCTGGCGCTCCGCGTGGCTGAGGCCAGCGTAAACCGCCGGGATCTCGACGTTTTCAGACGCCGAAACGGATGCAAGAAGATTGTAGCGCTGGAAGATGAAGCCGAAAGTTTCGCGCCGCATGCCTGCGAGTTCGTCAGCATCCAGATCGGCGACATCCTGCCCACGCACCCGATAGGTGCCGTCTGTCGGCCGGTCGAGGCAGCCCAGGATGTTCATCAGGGTCGATTTGCCGGATCCCGACTGGCCGATAATGGCGACGAACTCGCCGGTGTGAATATCGAGCGTGACGCCATCCAGGGCGCGCACTTCGGTATCGCCAGATCCGAAATAGCGCTTCACACGCTCGAGGCTGATGAGAGGGGAGTCCATCGGGCGGCTCCTAGCGGCCCATCATGGGGGGCGGTCCCATCCTGCGGGTTTGATTGCTGGTAACCTGCTTCGGGAAAACGTTGCCGGACACAACCGTGTCGCCGGGTTCGAGACCGTAGATCACTTCAGCCTGCGTGCGGGTGCGTAGACCGGTGAGGATCGGGCGAGGTTGAGCGTTTCCGTCGCTCCCCAGTACCATGACCAGTGCCTTGTCCGCATCGGGATTGGCTTCCAGCGCCGCTTTGAAAGCCGCCGGCATTGGCGCCGGCCCCGCGGTCGCGTCTGCATCCGAACCGGCCCGCCGCGCCGGCGCGGATTGAAGCGCCGTGATCGGGACGAGAATGGCATCCTTTGCCGATCCGAGAACGAAGAAGACCTGAGCCGTCATTTCCGTGCGTAGCCGGCCTTCCGGATTGTCTACATCCAGCAGCGCCTTGTAGAGCACCACATCGTTGAGCACTTCAGGCGTTGGCAGGACCTGGCGGACCTTGGTCTCCCAACGGTATTCGGAATCGCCGAGTGTCGTGAACCAGGCGGGCTGATCCTTGGTGATCCGCAACACATCGGCTTCCGACACGTCGGTCTCGACCGTCATCGTGGTGAGGTCCGCGATCGTAAGGATGGTCGGCGCCGTCTGGTTGGCGTTCAGCGTCTGGCCCTCGACGGCCTCGAGAGACACAACTGTACCTGAGATCGGGGCGTAGATTTTCGTGAACGCGAGCGAGGCGAGATCGGCCTGAAGGCTGGAGCTCTGCCGTTCGATCTGCGCGTCGATCGCTTCAAGTCTGCCCTGAGCGATCTGATAGTCCGCTATCGCCGCCTCATAATCCGCCTTGGCCATGGCGTCGGCCTCGTAGAGCATGGTGGCGCGCTCGGACTGGGACTTCACGAGTTCAAGCGTCGCCTGCTGCTGCTTGCGGCTGGCGCGCAGCTCTTTCAGCTGGGCGCGGTTGGCTTCGACGCTTGTCGTGGCGATCGTGGCGTCGATCTGGGCGAGCAGGTCACCAGCCTCTACCGTATCGCCGACATCGACGTACAGCGTCTCCAGTTGTCCGGACACCTGCGCGCCGACGGCGACTTCTTCCTTCGGCGCGATCTTGCCCGCAGCCGAGATCGTGACTTCGATATCGCCTCGCGTGACCTTTTCAGTCTGGAGCGTCTGTTCTTCGCCGTTCGATGACGCGGAGACGAAGACGTACACGCCGATGGCGGCAGCTGCTGCAACAAAAGCGAGGAGACCCCACCGCGAGGACGATTTTTTTCGTGCCATCTAAATTCACACAATCAATGAGCCAGTTTTTCCATTGAACGGCAGAGGGGCCGGATTCCGTCGCGGTGGGCTGCATTTCGTGTGCCGCAACGGGCGCTGCAGCTGCAAAGCGCCTGCGACGATTGTTGCTCGTGACAACCAAAGCGATTATGAGAATGATTATCATTATAGATTGCATAGTGCGGAAAAGAGAAAGAATTGCCGGTCATGTCCCTGACGAAGATCAAATCGCCATCGCAGGCCGGGAAGCTTCGCGCTGCGCTGCTGGCTATGGGCTGCCTGCTGGCGATATCCTGCAAGGGCGCTGAGGTTCCGCAACCGGCCGCGGAGCCGGATCTCGGATGTGGACCGCAAATCTGTGCTGAAGGGGCAACTTTGCGAGAGGTCTATGCCGGGCCTGTTGAAACCTGGCCAGCCGTCGAGACCACGAACGATACGCCTTTCGAGGAGATGGCGCTGCTGGACCGTCCTGTGCCGGCTGAAAGGTCCGCCATGGCCAGGCTCGGCGAAGCGCTGTTCTTCGATCCGATCCTCAGCGCTTCCGGTCAGATCGCCTGCGCCTCCTGCCACCATCCTGATCTGGCCTTCACCGACGGCATTCGTTCTTCCATCGGGCACGACCGCCAGCAGGGGAAACGCAACGCCCCGACACTGTTGGACAAGGCCGACCAACCGGTTTTCATGTGGGACGGTGCAGCCATGAGTCTGGAACATCAGGCCATGATGCCGATCTCCAACCCCATCGAAATGGCTGAGACGCAAGCCGCACTCGTCGAGACCATGAATGCCGATCCGGACTATGCCGCCCGGTTCAACGAGGTGACGGGCCAAGACACAATAGAAATGCAGGACATCACCGCTGCGCTCGCCGCCTATGAGCGGACGCTGACACGGCGCACGAAGTTTGATCTTTTCCTCGAGGGCGACAGGGACCGTTTCACGGATCAGGAACTGTTCGGCCTGCACCTGTTCCGGACCAAGGCACGGTGTATGACCTGCCATTCCGGTCCGCGCCTGACGGATGATGAGTTCCACAATATCGGCCTGACTTATTACGGCCGGAAGTATGAAGACCTCGGCCGCTACGCGCTGACGGAAGCCCCGGAGGCTGTCGGCCAGTTCAAGACCCCCAGCCTCCGCCATGTCGGGCGCACGGGGCCCTACATGCACAATGGCCTTTTCTCGAGCCTGAGAGGCATCGTGAACCTCTACAATGCCGGCGGCGCCCGGCCGCGTCCGCGCCCTGGCATGGAGAACGATCCGCTATTCCCGGAAACCAGCGAGCTGCTGCCAGAGCTGAACCTGACGCCCGACGAGCGGGACGCGCTCGTGGCTTATCTCGAAACCCTGTGATCCCGCCCCATGTCTGACTTCCTGACCGTCCTCATGCAGCCTGCCGGCATCGTGCTGGTGCCGCTCTTTGCCTGCTCCGTTATCGCGCTCGCCCTGATTGCTGACCGGGCCGTGGCTCTGGCGAGCCTGAAAGGGCTCGGCCAGCAGGCCGAACAGGCTGTCCGGCGCACCGCGACGGAAAAGGGAGCCGCAGCCGCACTGGCTGAAGTGCAAGCCGCGCACCCGTTCTACGAAGCTGCTGCCGAAGTTCTGAAAGACAATCTGCATGCAGACAAACACCTGCGCGAAGAGGCTGCGAGCCTCGAACTGCAGGCCGCCGGGCGGGGACTGTCTCGCCGCCTGACCGGCCTGACAACAATTGCCGGACTGGCCCCGTTGCTGGGCCTGCTCGGTACGGTGATCGGCCTTATGGTCGCCTTCCAGGCACTGGAAGGCACGAGCGGACCGGTTGAGCCGGGTATCGTGGCGGGCGGCCTGTGGCAGGCAATGATCACAACGGTGATCGGGCTGGTGATCGCTGTGCCGTGCCTCGTCTGTCATGCCTGGTTCCGCTCCCGCATCCGCTATCGGATGGCCGATGCCGTGGCCTTGCTGACCACCTTGTCGCTTGCTGCGGACATGCAGGAAGACCGCCCATGATCAACGCGGCGCCAAATGAAAGCGTGGATGAAGAAAACATCCAGCCGAATCTGACACCACTGATCGATGTCGTGTTCATGCTGATTGTCTTCCTGTTGCTGACGGCGAATGCGGCGCAGTACGTGGTGACCGTAGATCTGCCTGAAGCGAATTCGGCCACGTCCAGCGAAGGGGAAGCGCTGTTGTTGCAGCCGCCTGAATCAGAGGGCGGTGCCTGGGTGCTGGATGGCGAGCCGTATGACGACTCAGCAGCCGTCCGTCAGGCGCTCGTGCGGGCACTCGATGGTAACGAAGACAAGGCGCTCGTCATCGCGATCGATGCGGCCGCCAGTTCGCAGCGCCTTATAGATGCGATGGAGCTGGCGACCGAGGCCGGTGCGAATGCTGTCGATATATCGACGGAGAAGCGCGCCGAATGAACCGGGTGTCCCCCTTCGTCCTGCTTGTCGCTGCCTCGGGAGTCATGCATCTCGCCGGGGCAGGCGGGGCGCTTGTGTATCTGTCAGGTGCAGAGCCTGCCGTCATCGAGAAGACCTCGCTTCGCGTCGCGCTCGGATCCCGTGGCGCATCCGCTGGGCAACCTGTTGAGGCCGTTCCACAGGAAGCGCCGGACACACAGCCGGAACCGCCGCCGGAAAAACGACCGGAGCCCAAACCAAAGCCGAAAGTCCCCTCGCCGGAACCCGTCGCCGAACCTGTTCAGGAGCCTGAACCGGAGACGCTGATCGAGACAACGGAAACACCAGAGCCTGAGCCTGAAAAGGCAACGAGCCAGCCAGCGGCCGTCGCCGGTAATGCCGGACAGACTGGAACCGTATCGGACACTGAGATGGACACGGACGGTGAGAAGGATGACGCAGGCTATCAAGCCATGCTGGTCAGTTATGACGGCATCGTGCTGGGCCATCTCGCGAGGTTTAAAACTTTCCCGCCAGCGGCGCGGATGCGGGGCGAGGAGGGCTATGTCGGCGTCGAATTCGTCATTGGGCGGGACGGCCAGATGGTGAAATGCCGTCTGCTTGAAACGTCCGGCAGCCGCCGGCTCGACAAGGCGGCCCTCAGCCAGCTTCGCTCTGCCGCGCCTTATCCCGCGCCGCCCGATCAGGCAGACTGGACAACCCGAACCTACCGGACAGAAATGCGCTACTCGCTGAACTGAAAACACCCGGCCAGTTTACAGCTGGCCGGGTGGTTCATGGCAGAAGGGCCTGGCCTCTAGTAGACGTAATTGATGCCCAGCCACACGGCGCGGCCGAGTTGGTAGGGGTCCCTGTCTGTCACGTCCGTATGCGGCAGGCTGCTGAACAGGTTTGAGACCCGCGCTTCGAGTTGCACCCGGCCCTTGCTGAATTCCGGAATGGTATAGGTGGCATTGAGATCGACACGCAGGGAGGCGTCGCGGACAAGGGTGTCATAGACGTCGTAATCAAGGCCACCGACCTCGATGTCTTCCCGGGTGTCGCCGATCGTCTCGTACTCATCCTTCCAGTAGAGCCAGAGCGTGGTGTCGAGCGCCTCGTCGAGCCAGGTCGAGCGGATCGCCGCATTCGCCGTGAAGGGTGCCGCAAAATTCTCGCGATACGCTTCATCCTGAAGCTGGGATTTCGGCATCACCTGGCCTTGATAGTAGATGAGGTCCTCCAGAAGTTCTTCCGGATCGTATTCGTCGAAATACTCGCCCTCGTCGTCGGCATTATTGTAGGTCTCCGACCATGCCGCGTTGAGCGTGAAGGACGTGTTCTTCCATGTGCCGACCCACTCCGCAGACAGGCCGAGATAGTCGGTCTTGCCGTTGTTGGAGGGGTAACGGACGCGGCGGGTGTAGGGTACGCCGTCTTCATCGATTTGGTTCACGTTCTCCATGGGGCGGGCGACGATCTGGTCGCGGTGCCAGCGCTGGACGGCTTTCAGTCGTCCAATGCCGTTCAGCTTCCTGAAGGCCGGGAAGGTCAACGCCAGTGTCGCTTCGTCGGAATACGGCGTGTCGAGTTTCGCATCATGATAGCTGGTCAGGATGCTCCAGCGGTAAAGGCTCCAATCGTCCGGGCTGAAGACAAGATCAGTTCCGTCCGAAGTGCCTGTCCGGCGGTACAGATAGGAGTCTGGCTCGTCTTCGCTGATCGCATAGGCGAGCAGGTTCCGCGTGTAGTAGCGGTTGGCACCCGCCGTCAGCTGCACATCGTCCCGGATATTCCAGACAGCGCTGAGGCGTGGTGCGAAGTTTGTGTTTTTCAGGTAGTCGTCCGCCGACACGCGCAGACCCGCGCGGACATCCACAGGCCCGAAGCTGTTTGCCTGCTCTGCCCAAAGCGAGCCCTGCAGGATTTCTGCATCTGAAGAGAACCCCGGATACAGGTTGTACTGGGTTGCTGCAATCTCACCATCAATACACGACTCTTCGGACGGGTCTGCACAGACCGTATCCGGATCATAGACGCCGCGTGAGTAGAGGCGCTGTTCCTGTTCGCGGCCCTTGTGAGCATCGACATGGGAAACCGTTCCGCCGAAATCGAACGTGCCGCCAAACAACGGATGGCTCGCTTCGCCTTCCAGCGCATAGTCACGTTGGGTCTGATCGAGATTTCCGATGCCGCCGATGGTGCAGTTTCTGCCGGTGCAGAAGTCGATACTCGGTGCGGCAGAGCTCCAACTGTACTGGACCGGCGGCGCTTCCCGGCTGGAGTCGGAATCGACATAAGACGCGCGGATCAGCCAGTCCAACGCGCCGTTCTGCCCGTCGAGTTCCGTCTTGAACGTCAAGCCGCCACCCTTGCTGGTGACGAGGTTCTGGATACCCGCCGCCGCTGCAGATTCGCTCTCGTACGGGCTGTAGACCAGGCTGCTTGTCAGGCGCAGCGTGTCGGAGAAATCATAGATGCCTTTGACGAGGTAGTTGTCCGAGGTCGACTGGAAGCCGCGGAAATTGTCGCCATAGCTGGCGCTGACCGGATAGGTCACGTCTGCCACGGTGCGGCCAAAGCCGAACAGGAAGCGGAGCTGGTCATTCACCGGCGCATCGACCGTGCCATGCACGCGCCACTTGGTGAATTCCGGCGGCGGGTCAGCGAGGTCGAGGTCCGCGTCGTCATCCGTGATGTAATCCAGCAACTCATCGCTCTCATAGCCGTAGCGCAGGCTCACGCCGAACGCATCGTCCGGATCGCGAATACCGACATCGACAACACCGCCGGAGAACTCGCCATAGCGGGCCGAGATGTTGGAGTCGCGCAGCTCGATGCTCCCGATCAGCGACGGATCGAGGAAGATCGATTGCGCCGAGGCGCCCGCGACATCGAAGATGCTCTGCGGGTTGTCGTTGGTGACATCCATCACACTGTTCACGCCGACACCATCAATGCGGAACGCGTTGTCATAGGTCTGGCCGCCGGAGATGGAGATATCGGCCGGCCGCAGGTCCAGCAGGTCGTCCCGGTCGGCACTGGAGTGGTTCACGTCGAAATTGACGTTCGGCATCAGGCGCAGGGCATCCATGGCATCGCCGGAGCCGTCTTCCAGACCGGTCAGGGACTCCTTGTCGATGATGGAGAGGCCGCTGTCTTCGGCGATGAAGCCGCGATATGCCGGCAAGGGGGCGCGGGTGTCTTCGATATCGATTGCGTCCAGTTCGACCGCTTCGGACTGTGCAGCATCTGTTTCAGTTTCCTGCGCGATGGCTGGGAGTGCCCCGAACAGGAGGGCGACGCCTATGGCAGTCTGTGTTGTCAGTTTCATACCCGTCTCCGATTTTGCAACTCATTCGCAATATCGATCTCACCCAGTTATGTAAATGAGAATTATTCGCAAAAACCGTTTCGAAATGTCGCACCTGTTCTAGGCCGCACGGATGAGTGGACCTGCTACCCAAACGAGCAGGTCCGGGGGGGTGGCTAGTGAAAGTCGCGGCTTGGCGGAATGACCCTGACATTGCGCGGATGACGCCCCCCGGAAGGGCGTCCGGCGGGGCCCTTGCGCGGTGCGACAGGCCGGCGAACCTCGTCCGGCCGGGCCAGCACCCCGTTCAGCGGATCGCGCAGGGCATCTTCCGACAACAGGGACAGGTCGTCCGTGCAGTCGATCAATCGCTCCGCCACGATATGGGTGACATTGTCGGCTGACTGGACCCGGCCGATCACGTGCAGGATCCGCGCGCGCATCACGACGGGGCGGAACCGTTCCAGCACACGCGGCCAGACGACCAGATTGGCGATCCCGGTCTCATCCTCCAGCGTAATGAAGACGACCCCACTGGCGGATCCGGGCCGCTGGCGCACCAGCACCAGGCCGGACGTCTCCACCCGCTGGCCGTTGCCCCGCCCGGTGGCCTCAGCGGTGGAGACAATGCCGCGCCGCGTATGGGCATTTCGCAGGAAGTGCATCGGGTGGCCTTTCAGCGACAGGCGATGCGTCTGGTAGTCCTGCAACACATGCTCAGAAGGCGGAACTTGTGGGAGGTCCACATCCTCCTCCGTGCCTTGTTCGGCAAGGTCGGCGGCCGCGAACAGCGGCAGGGCGTGTCCCGGCGCCTCACCGCGGATCTTCCACAGGGCATCGCGCCGTGACAGACCCATGGAGCGGAAGGCATCCGCCGCCGCCAGCCGTTCCAGCACGGCGCGGGTCAGCCGCGCCCGGCGGGTCAGGGCGTCCGGGCTGTCATAACCACCCGCCCTGTGCACCATCAGCTGTTCCATGTCGGCCTGTTTCAGCCCATCGACCTGCCGGAAGCCGAGGCGCACAGCGAACAGGCCGGAGTCTCCCTCCACCGGCTCCAGCGTATTGTCCCAGTCGGAATGGTTCACATCCACCGGGCGGATCTCGACGCCATGCTCCTGCGCATCCCGCGCCAGTTGGGCAGGGGCGTAGAACCCCATGGGCTGGCTGTTCAGGATGGCGGCGCAGAAAATGTCCGGATGGTGACATTTCAGCCAGGAGGACACGTAAACGAGCAGGGCGAAGGAGGCCGCATGGCTTTCGGGGAATCCATATTCGCCAAAGCCCTTGATCTGCTCATAGCACGACCGGGCAAACACCGGATCATACCCCCGTTCGATCAGGCGCGAGACCAGCATCTCCTCATAATTATGGATCGTGCCGAGGTGGCGGAAGGTCGCCATGGCGCGCCGCAGGCCGTTGGCTTCGTCGGGTGTGAACTTTGCGGCATCAATGGCGATCTGCATCGCCTGTTCCTGGAACAGGGGCACGCCTTTGGTACGCTCCAGGATCCGTTCCAGTTCGTCCGGTGGGCCATGTTCCGGGGCGGGGCTGGGAAAGCGCACGGGTTCCGTGCCGTTCCGGCGGCGCAGATAGGGGTGCACCATATTGCCCTGGATCGGGCCGGGGCGAACGATGGCGACCTCAATCACGAGATCGTAGAAGACGCGCGGGCGCAGGCGCGGCAGCATCGCCATCTGCGCGCGGCTTTCCACCTGGAACACGCCGATACTGTCGGCCCGGCACAGCATGTCATAGGTCGGTTGGTCGTCCGGCGGGATGCTGGCCAACGTGTGGTGGATGCCCTTGTGGCTCTCCAGCATGTCGAAGGCCTTGCGAATGCAGGTCAGCATGCCCAGCGCCAGCACATCCACTTTCATGATGCCCAGCGCGTTGATGTCGTCCTTGTCCCATTCGATGAAGGTGCGCTTGTCCATGGCGGCATTGCCGATGGGCACGGTCTCGGTGAGGGGGCCCTGTGTCAGCACGAAGCCGCCGACATGCTGGGACAGGTGACGCGGGAATCCGATCAGCTGCCGGGTCAGCAGGATGGCCCGGCGGATCAGCGGGCTGCGCGGGTCCAGCCCTGCCTCGACGATGCGCTTGTCCGGCATGGCATCGTTCCAGCTGCCCCAGACGCCATTGGCCAGTGCGCTTGAAATATCCTCGCTGAGGCCAAGCACCTTGCAGACTTCCCGGACGGCGGAGCGGGACCGGTAGGAAATCACCGTTGCCGTCAGGGCGGCGCGATGGCGGCCATACCGTCCGTAGACATACTGGATGACTTCCTCGCGGCGTTCATGCTCGAAATCGACGTCGATGTCCGGCGGCTCCCGGCGCTCGCGTGACAGGAAACGGGCGAACAACAGCTTGGTCAGGGTCGGGTCGACGCTGGTAATGCCGAGGCAGTAGCAGACGGCGGAGTTCGCCGCAGACCCGCGCCCCTGGCACAGGATGCCCTTGCTGCGCGCCCAGGCGACGATGTCATGCACGGTCAGAAAATAGGGCGCGTAGGAAAGCTCCTCGATCAGGGCGAGTTCCTCTTTCAGCTGCCGGGAGACCTGTTCCGGAATGCCGTCCGGATAGCGGTTTTCCGCGCCCCTCCATGTCAGCTTCGTCAGGTGGCTTTGCGGCGTTGCGCCATGCGGGACCGGTTCGTCCGGATATTCATAGGCCAGTTCATCCAGGTTGAACTGGCAGCGTGCGGCGATGGCCTCTGTCTGGGCCACCGCCTCTTCGAAGCCCTGGAACAGGCGCGCCATTTCAGCCGGGCTTTTCAGGTGCCGCTCGGCATTTGCTTCCAGACGGTAGCCCGCCGTCTCAAGGGTGCAGTGCTCGCGGATACAGGTCAGTACATCCTGAAGGGGGCGGCGTTCCGGTGTGTGGTAGAGCACGTCATTGGTTGCCACCAGCGGCACGCCTGCAGAGGCGGCGAGTTCCTCCAGCCGGGCGATGCGTTCCCGGTTGCGGCCGGAATAGGTGTAGCGCGCGGCAAGCCAGGTGCGGCCCGGCGCGGCGGCGGCGATGTCGCGCAGCGTGTCCGCGAACCCGGTGGGCGGAACGGCTGGCGGCATGACGATCAGCACCTGGCCCTCGCTGGCGGCGAGGATGCTCTCCAGCGTCAAATGGCATTCGCCTTTCGGCACGTCCGGCTTCATCTTGCCATCCGACAGGAGGCGCGACAGGCGGCCATAGGCGGCGCGGTCCATCGGGTAAGCGAGGATCTCCGGCCCCTCCAGCGGCACCAGCCGTGCCCCGACCAGCAGTTTCAGACCAGCCTCCTTTGCCGCGGTGTGCGCCCGGACGACCCCGGCCAGCGTGTTGCGGTCGGCGACGCCAATGGCAGAGAGGCCCAGCTCCGCCGCCCGCTGCACCAGTTCGGCGCCATGGCTCGCCCCCCGCAGGAAGGAGAAGTTCGTCGTCACGGCGAGTTCGGCAAAACCGGTCATGCCAACAGTCCCTGCAGGAACCATTCAGGCTGGCTGCCGCGCCCGTCATCATAAAGCCCCTCACGGAAGATCCAGTAGCGGTGGCCGTGCTCGTCCTCGACACGGTAATAGTCCCGCGCGCGGGGCATGGCCTGCGCCGCGCCATTTGCCGGGGGCAGATAGGTCCACCATTCCGGCGCGATCCGCTCCGGGCCGTCGGCTTTCACCACGCGCCGCACCACCCGGCGCCAGACGAAGCGCAGGGGCGGCCCGTCCGGCACTTCGGCGACCGCGTCGATCGGCTCCGGCCGGTCCAGCATGCGGAGGGGGCGCAGACCCGGCAGGGTATCGGGTGGCGGCGGGGTGTCCTCGGGCAGCTGGCCGGTGAAGGGCACGTGCCGCTCGGCCTTGTCCGGGGGGTGTCGGGCCTCCGGCTGGATGATCATGGCCCGGCCCTCGCCTAATCGTGCCTGGATCCGGTCTGCGAGCGCGGAAAGCAGCCCCAAGTCCGTTATGGTCATGGCAAGATCAGTGGATAATGGCTGGCTTCCGGCCTCCATGGGAGCCGTTCGCACGGCCTCAAGCAGCAGGAGATCAATGCCGAAACCGGGGTCGATCCGGTCCAGCCGTTCCCGGAAAAGGCGCAGGATATGGGCCGGTTGGCGCACGGGCCGGGCCATGTTGACGGTCAGGCTGCGCGTCTCGCCATCGGAACGAAACACATGAAAAACAAAGCCTTGCGCGCCCAGGCCATGCGCCGACAGGCGCGCGCACAACTCCTCGGTCAGGCAGCTTAGGCCTTCGCTGATCCCGGCGCTGTCGCTCAGCGGCTCCGGGCAGGGCAGGCGGGCGGCATAGTCCGGCGGCGGGCGCAGCGGCGCAAACGGCTCGGCCCGCACCCCTAGCGCCTGATCCAGCCGCAGCATCACCGCATCCACCGCCTCGCGGGACTGGAAGCGCCGGGAAAGTGCTTTGCGATCAATGTTGTAAAGCTGTCCGATCCGCGTCAGGCCGAAGCGGCGCAGCAGGGTCTGCACAGGCCCCGACAGCCGCAACGCCCGCACCGGCAGCGCCGCCAGACCCTGCCGCTCGGCCCCCGGCGGCAGGATTACCGGCGCCCCGTCCTCCGCCACGGTCCGCGCCAGAGCCCAGGCTGCGCCGGGTGTTCCGGCAAAGGCGAGGCGGTGGCCATATCCCGCCTGCGAGACCTGCGCCGACAGGGCCGTCGCCATGCCGGCCTCCCCGCCGAAGAGGTGGTCGCAGCCCGTCGTTTCCAGCAACAGCCCGTCGATGCCATCCGTGCACACGAGGGGGGAGAAGCGCACCATCCAGTCGGCAAGGGCCAGCAGGGCTGTTGCATCGCTCTCCCGGTCGATCTGTTCGGTCATGAGGCCCGGCAGGGCGCCGCGGGCATCCTTCAGGCTGAGCCCGGCATGAATACCGACTTCCATGGCAGGTGCGTTCGCCGCCGCCACGGCCAGCCCATGAGTGGATTTCTCATGGAGAACAAAGGGGTGCGGCTCAGCCGGCCTTGCGGCGCTGTCCGGCCCGTGTGACGAAGGACGCCGCCGGGCGCGGCGCAGCCGGTCCAGCGGCCATTCCGGAAACCATATGGAGAGATAGCGTCTCATCGTTCCACTCAAGATCAAAAGCCCGCCCCACCGCTGCAGGTGCGGTACGGCAGCGTTCCAGGACGGCGCGATAGCGCGGCTGGCCGGGCGCGCGGGGGTCGTGACGGTTCATCGCCGAAACTTGCGTCCCGACGCGCCAGCGGGTGCTGGCGGCCGTTGCCCCGCTGCAGGTGTGCGGCAACAGGAGCGTGACCGGGACACCATGCTTTTCAGACGCCAGCGCAAGGCGCCGCGTGGCGGTGAAATCCGCCTCTTCAAGCTCGACCACGACATGATTGACGGCGCCCGACATGATGCCTTCTTCGGCGCTCCAGAGGGCCTCAGCGGACTTGCGGGCGATGACACAGAGGCGAGGGGCCTGTCCGCCCGTCATCTGCCGCAGCGATCCGGCGGGTATATGCCCGGCATCCCGGGAAGCACTTGCCTGGCAGACCCACAGACAGGCGCCCTTGCGGGAAGGCTGCGTCATCGCCAGGGTGAAGCCCGTGACCGCCGCCCAATGGCCATACGCCGTTTCTGCCACCTCATGAACGCCATGGACGCCCAGCCCGAAGGGAAAGGCGGCCGGCTGTGCCGGAGCAGCCGTGACGGGGCGGATGAGCCCTTTTGATCTGAGGGTTGCAAGGTTCATTTGTTCTTATTTTGTTCTCAATGCGCAAACGAGTCAATCGTGCGTCCTGAGAACAGGCAAAGCAGCAGCCGAACCTGTCGTGAAATCAGGCGATCGAGCGGGCTCCGTCGATCACCAGCTCTGTGCCGGTGACATAGCTGCTCTCGTCACTGGCCAGCCAGAGAATGCCGGCGGCGATCTCTTCGGGAAGGCCCGGCCGGCCGAGCGGGACGGCGTTCGAGGTGAAGGCGGCGAGCGTCGCGCCGCGCGGGCGGCTGCCTGTTTCCTCGGGCGCGGTGCCGATGAGCGTGTCCCAGATTGCCGTTTCCACGATACCGGGATGGACCGAGTTCACGCGGATGCCGTCGTTTGCCGCCGCGCATTCCAGCGCCACAGACTTGGTGAACAGCCGCACCGCTCCCTTGGAGGCGCAATAGGCCGATGCATTGGCGGAGGCCTTGATCCCCGCGATGGAGGAGACGTTGATGATGCTGCCGCCGCCATGCTCCCGCATCAGGGGCAGGGCGTGCTTCACGCCAAGAAACGGACCGTCCACGTTCACGGCCATCAGACGTTTCCAATCGTCCAGGCCGACTCTGGTCACCGGGCTACTGGGCAGGCCAATCCCGGCATTGTTCACCAGCACATCCAGCCGGCCGAACACATCCCGGATTGTTGCGATGACGGTGTCCCAGTCGGCCTCTGCCGTCACATCATGCTGGATGAACATGGCGTTGCCGCCTGCGGCTTCGATCTCCGCGGCCAGTGATACGCCAGCCTCCCTCTGCAGGTCCGTTGCGATGACGGTCGCGCCCTCCTTCGCCAGGGTGAGCGCCACGCAGCGGCCGATACCGTTTGCGGCGCCCGTGATGCAGGCGATCTTTCCCTCCACCCGTCCGGTCATGTCAGGCAAGATCCAACGCCTTGGCGATCTGGGTCGGGTCGTAATAGGGACGTTCGCAGATGATCTTGTCGCCCCCCGGCGGGAATTCGAACGTCGCGGCCATACGGACGCGGAAGCTCTTGCCGGTCGGCTCAATGGTGCGACCGCCCATGTTAAGCGGTCCCTTGTGAGTGCCGGTGAGCCAGAACTCGACGAGGACAGTGTTGTCGACATGGGCCAGCGCGATGATCTCATTGCCCTGGTCAGGGAAAGGCGTCCGCGAGGCGTGGAAGTAGCCGCGTACTTCCTCCTCGCCGTCGAACACCGTGCCGGAGCCATACATTTCGTAACGGGGGTGTTCGAATGTGGCGATCACGGCATCCCAGTCGCAATCGCATTCCAGCGCCATATGGTCCCGTACGGTCTGCAGCCGGCGCTCTGCCAGATCTGTCATGGTGTTCCTCCCTTGATGCCCTGCGGGCGTGTGCATGATGTGAAGCTAGCCGAGGCGGACAGGCGCCTGCGGGATGGTTTTCCAGAAATCAGGATCGTGGCCGAACATGATCTGAGCGCCGCGGGCCTGCATGTCGCGGAACCGGCGGAACACGGCAAGGGCCGCTTCCCGGTCGGCGATGATGCCCGGTGTGCGCATCTGCTCAAGCGAGTCCTTCAGGTAGCAGGCGTCGCCGCAGAGAATGTACTCGCCACCCTTTTCAGTCTGCACGCGCAGCGACTGGTGCCCCGGCGTATGGCCATAGGTTGGCAGGCAGACGACCGTGCCGTCGTCGAAGACATCATGCTCGCCATCCACGGCGCGGACTTTCTGCCCGGTGTCCCAATCCGTGAGGAGGTAACCATTCGTGCTGCCCGTCGTGCGGGCGTGCGTCAGTTCCCGCGTCTGGATCAGGATGTCGGCGTTGGGCAGCTGTGCATTGCCGCCACAATGATCGAAGTGGAGGTGGGAGTTGATGACGATGTTGATACTGTCCGGATCGGTACCGATGGAGCGCAACCTTTCGCTGATCTCTTCGCCCTTGTGGAAATGAAAGGTGTGATACTTCGCAATCACATCGCCGACATAACTGGCCGGGTCTTCCACCGTGTCCTCGTGGAGGCCCGTGTCAAACAGGACGCGGCCTTTCGGGTGCACGATCAGGTAAGAGGGCACAGGCACAGTGATGACGCCCTTCTCTCCCTTCATCAGGAAGGTGCGGGGCAGGGTCAGGAAACCGCAGGTGAAGGCGTAAAGCTCGACCGTCACCGCCTCAGTCTCCCCGCAGTGTAAGGGCCAGGAAGTTGGCGGTGACGCGGTCCATTGCCGCCCGGAGCGTGTCCCGGCTGGCTGGTTTGTCAGCCCAGAAGATGTGCTGCATGCGGACAAAGGTCAGACCGCCCATGAACAGGCGGGCGCATTCGACCGGGTCCGGTGCGTGCAACCGGCGTGCCTCTGCGAAGCGCCGGAAGTGCGCAGCGACAGCGTTGATCTCCCGGTCGAACAGGGCCTGATTGAAATGGGCCCGGTGGGCCTGCAGGCGCTTGGGCTCGGAATGGAGCAGTTTCATGAATTTGCGCTCGTCCGGATCGCACCATTGATCCAGAAGGTCAGCGGTGTACTTGCGGCAGAAATCTGCCGGATCGTCGATGGTGGTATAGTCCTGAGCGGCGAGGCGGCTTGCATTGCTGGCCGGGCCGTAGGCATCGATCAGCGCGCTCAGGATTTCCTCCTTGCCCTCGAAGTGGCTGTAGAGGCTGCTGGGCTTCAGGCCGACATGTAACGCGATCTGGCGAACGGATGTGCCCGCGAAGCCGTTCTGTGAGAACAGGTCGAGCGAAGCCTGCAGGATTCGCTCGCGCGGATGAGTTTCGGTTGCGGTGTCCATGCGATGTTGCTAACGAACGATCGTTCGTAAGGCAAGAGCTTCGCAGGTCTCAGGACGGTCATGCCGAAGCCATGGAGGTACAGGTATGAGCCGCATTTTCGGCCCGGTCCGGCAGAACGGCTATGTCGTTCGCGACATTGAGAAGGCGATGACCCACTGGGTTGAGGTGATGGGCGTCGGCCCGTGGTATTATATCGACCGCGTGCAAACCGACTGGTTCCGACACCGCGGCGTGGACTCAGCCGTCGAGATGAGCATCGCCCTCGCCAATTCGGGCGACCTGCAGATCGAGCTGATCCAGCAACGCAACGATGCGCCGTCCATGTACAAGGAGTTTCTGGAGGCTGGGCATGAAGGCCTGCAGCATCTGGCCTTCTGGTCGAAGAACTATCAGGCGCTTTATGACGAGGCGCTCCGCCTTGGCTATCAGGTCGGCCATGAAGGGCAGATCGGAGGGGACCAGGGCCGGTTCGCCTATTTCGACAGCGCAGGCCACCCAGGCACCGTGATCGAGATTTCAGACATCTCGGGCGCCAAGGGCGCTTTCTTTGAGCATATCCGCAATGTCTCCGCAGATTGGGACGGAGCAGACCCGATCCGTCCGGTCAGTCGCTGATAAGCCCCATAAAAAATGCCGGCCTTTGGGGCCGGCATTTCGCTGTTTCCAGTCTGTGGCGCCTTAGTCTTTCGCGCGTTCCAGATATGTGTTGTCTTCGGTGTTCACGATGATGCGGGTGCCGACATCAATGTGCGGTGGCACCATGACGCGCACGCCGTTGTCGAGAATGGCTGGCTTGTAGCTACTGGAGGCCGTCTGGCCTTTCACGACCGGTTCGGTTTCGGAAATTGTCGCGGTGATGCGTGCTGGCAGCGTGGCTGAGACGGGGACGTCATTGAAGATCTGCAGGTTCACTTCCATGTTTTCCTGGAGGAAAGCGGCATTGTCGCCCAGCATCGTGCCGGCCACGTGGACCTGTTCAAACGTTTCCGGGTGCATGAACACGTAATTGTCACCGTCCTGGTAAAGGTAGGTGTAGCCGATGTCTTCGACGAAGGCCTTTTCCAGCTTGTCGGTCGTCTTGTAGGTGTTGACGATCTTGATCCCGTCGGAAATGCGGCGCATTTCAATCGTGGTGGTCGGTGTTCCCTTGCCGGGACGGAAGGAATCCGCCTTGAGGACGGAATAGAGCTGACCGTCGGTGTACTCGATGATATTGCCCCGGCGGATGTTTGCTGCGATTTCGACGGCCATGATGTGTTCCCGAATTGCCCGGACTGGCTCCGGTGCTATAGAGCGCTCCGCTCCGGAGCGCCTGATCGGGGTTCGCAATACCGGCACTTGCGTGTTTCGCCAAGCGCCGGTTCACATATTTCCACGTTTCCGGACATTGGGCAGGACAGATGACTGACAGGAAATGGTGGCATCCGGCGCGGCACAGGGACCGTCGTCCGTTCCTGTTGCAGCGAGGGCGGGTGCGCCGGGCGCTGTCGGACTGGTTCGGCCGGGAGGGATTTCTGGAGGTCGAGTGCGCGGCCCTGCAGGTCTCGCCGGGGAACGAGACCCATCTCCATGCTTTTGAAACGGAATTCCGGACGGATGACCGGCAGGCCAGCCCGCTTTACCTGCACACGTCGCCTGAATTCTCGTGCAAGAAGCTGTTGGCGGCCGGCGAAGAGAAAATCGTAGATTTTTCAAGGGTATTCCGGAACCGGGAGAGTGGCCCGTTGCATTCGCCCGAATTCACCATGGTGGAGTGGTACCGCACCGGCGCGGACCTACAGGCCGTGATGCAGGATACCGTGGATCTTTGCCGCGAAGCCCTCAAAACCACCGGCCAGCCTGCGCTCGTCTGGAAGGGGCGGACCTGCGATCCGGGCCTGACTCCGGACTACCTGACGCTGACTGAGGCGTTCCAACGGCATGCTAAAACGGACTTAAACGGACTACTGGATGACCGGGACGGATTTCTGGATGCTGCCCGCCGGGCCGGAGTGGGCGTGCCGGATGATGCCTCCTGGTCGGATATTTTCTCCGCCGTGCTGGTGACCCTGATCGAGCCCGCCCTGGGAGACGACCGCCTGACGGTCCTGCACCGCTATCCGGTCTGCGAGGCGGCGTTGGCCCGGGCCTGTCCGGATGATCCGCGGTTTGCCGAACGGTTTGAGCTGTATGCCTGCGGGGTAGAGCTGGCGAACGGGTTCCATGAACTGACCGATGCGGCCGAACAGCGGGCGCGTTTCGAGGCCGACATGGACCTGAAGCAGGAATTATACGGCGAGCGCTATCCGATTGATGAGGACTTCCTGGAGGCGCTGGGCAGCATGCCGGATGCAAGCGGCGTGGCCCTCGGGTTCGACCGGCTCGTGGTGCTGGCCTCCGGGGCGCGCTCGATCAAGGATGTCCAGTGGACGCCGGTGGAGACATGAGCCGGCCGCTGAGCACCCTTCAGGCGCTGGAAGCCGCCAGCCTGATTTCCCCTGAGGATGCCGCGGCGCTCGCGCCGGTTGCGGATCGCTACGCCATTGCTGTGACACCCTTCCTGGCTGACCGGATCGACCGGACGGACCCTG
Organism: Hyphomonas adhaerens MHS-3; assembly: GCF_000685235.1. NCBI lineage: Bacteria > Pseudomonadati > Pseudomonadota > Alphaproteobacteria > Hyphomonadales > Hyphomonadaceae > Hyphomonas > Hyphomonas adhaerens. Next base: position 6,561 of record NZ_ARYH01000005.1, on the reverse strand, counting down.
ATGACCCGATCGCACGCATGTTTGTCCCCCAACCGGATGAGATGATCCGGACACCGGAAGAGCTGAACGATCCCATCGGCGATGAGGCGCATACGCCTGTGCGCGGCGTCGTGCATCGCTATCCGGACCGGGTGCTTCTGAAACCCGTGGCTGTTTGCCCGGTTTATTGCCGGTTCTGCTTCCGGCGCGAAATGGTCGGGCCCGGGATCGGCGAGACATTGTCACCTGCCGAACTGGAGGCCGCGTTCGATTATATCCGTGCACAGCCCGGTGTCCGGGAAGTGATCCTGACCGGAGGGGATCCGTTCATGCTGTCCGCGGCGCGGGCGAAGGCACTGACGCAGGCGATCGCCGCCATTCCCCATGTCGACGTCATTCGCTGGCATACAAGGATGCCGGTGGCCGACCCCGAGCGGATCACGGCGGAGTTTGCCGAGGCGCTGGAGGCGGACGGCAAGGCCGTTTATGTTTCGATCCATATCAATCATGTGAAAGAGCTGACGCCCGAAACGCAGGCCGCTGCGGCAAGGCTTGCCGATGCCGGCTTCCCGCTCGTGTCCCAGTCCGTGCTGCTGCGCGGTGTGAACGACAATGTGGCGGCGCTTGCTGAGCTGATGCAGGCCCTCGTGGCAGCGCGCATCCGCCCCTATTATCTGCACCACCCGGATATGGCACCCGGAACCGGGCACTTCCGTGTCAGCGTGGAGGAGGGGCAGGCGCTGTACTCGGCCCTGAGAGACTGCGTGTCAGGCCTCGCCCTGCCGCACTATGTGATCGACATCCCGGGCGGGGTGTCCAAGGCCAATGCGGCGCTGTCCGATGTGGTGGAAACGCCTGAAGGCCGGGCGCTGCGCGGCCGGGACGGGAATCTTCATCCGTACAAAGGATAATATGCCGGGCTAGTCGAGTGTGCGCCGATAGCGCAACATGGCAATGGAGACCGCCACAGCGGTGAAGATGCACAAGGCGATGATCGGGCTCTGAAGCTGCGCCAGGCTGGTGTCTTTCAGCATGACGCCGCGCACGATGCGCAGGAAATGCGTCAGCGGCAGGCCTTCCCCGATGATCTGGGCCCATTCCGGCATGCCGCGGAACGGGAACATGAAGCCGGAGAGCAGGATCGACGGCAGGAAGAAGAAGAAGGTCAGCTGCATGGCCTGCATCTGAGTGCGGGCGATGGTCGAGAAGGTGAAGCCAAGCGCAAGGTTTGCCAGCACGAACACGGAGACACCGAGGAACAGAATCCACGGGTTTCCGATGAAGGGCACATCGAACAGGAGCCGTGCCGCCAGCAGGATCAGAAGGGTCTGCCCGGCGCCGACCACGACATAGGGCAGGATCTTGCCCAGCATGACTTCAATCGGTTTCACCGGCATGGCGAGCAGGTTCTCGATCGTGCCCTGTTCGGACTCGCGCGTCATCGCAATGGCCGTGATCATCACCAGCGTCATGGTCAGAATCACGCCCAGCAGGCCGGGCACGATATTGTAGCTGGTCTTGGCTTCGGGGTTGTACATCTGGTGGACAACCAGATCGAAAGGCGGTTGCCCGCCGCCAAGACTGGCGAGCGGCCCTTTCAGGTCATGCCGGAGGGCATCGGTCAGGATGGTCTGGGCGAAGGCAACGGCGCCGGATGCGGCGGCGGGGTCAGTCGCGTCTGCTTCGATCAGGATCTGAGGGTGTTCGCCCCGTACCAGTTTGCGGGTGAAGCCCGCCGGGACGGAGACGACGAAGGCAACTTCACCCCGGGCGAGCAGATCACCTGTCTCGCGTGGGTCGTCTGTCTGCATCACGAAGTCATAATAATCGGACGTCCTGAGCGACTGGACCATCGTGCGGACGATGGGAGTCTGTTCCTCCACCAGAAGCGCGGCGGGCAGGTGCTTCGGGTTCATGTTGATGGCATAGCCGAACAGGATCAGCTGCATGATCGGTATGCCGACCATGACGGCGAAGGTCAGACGGTCACGCCGGACCTGGACCATCTCTTTCATGAATACAGCCCAGATGCGGCCGAAGGAGCGCAGCAGGGCGTTCATGCGTGCACCCGCTTGTCTTCGCCAGCTTCCGCGCTGAGGGCGATGAAGGCGTCTTCAAGGCTGGTGCGGACTTCGCTCCAACTGACATCCGGGGTCTTGTGCTTGTCGAGGGCCGACTGGATGGCGGCGCGGTCTTTCCCGCTGACATGAAGCGCAGACCCGAAATAGGCGACGTGTTCGACGCCCGGTTCATTCTTGATATCGTCTGCGAGACGCCGCACGCCGTCGCCTTCGCCGCGGAAGGTGAGGAGGCCGGACCGGTCGATGACGTCCGGCACCCTGCCTTCGACGATCTTTTCCCCATGGGCGAGGTAGACGATGCGGTCGCACCGTTCGGCTTCGTCCATGTAGTGCGTGGATACCAGCACTGTCATGCCCTGCAGGGAGAGGTGATGGATTTCGTCCCAGAAATCGCGCCGGGCCTGAGGGTCCACACCCGCGGTCGGTTCGTCCAGCAGAAGGAGTTGCGGGTGGTGCATGGTGACGGCCGCGAGGGCGAGGCGTTGCTTCCAGCCGCCGGACAAAGCGCCAGACAGCTGGTGCTGGCGGTGGCTCAGTCCAAGCGTTTCCAGCGTCTCGTCGACGGTCTGCCGGGTGTGGGGCAGGCGGTAAAGGCGCGCGACGAATTCCAGGTTTTCCCGGATTGTCATGTCGGTCCAGAAGGAGAATTTCTGGGTCATGTACCCTGTCAATTCGCGGATCCGGGCTGCGTCCCGTTGAATGTCATAGCCCAGGCACTCGCCTGTCCCTTCGGTCACTTTGAGAAGGCCGCAGATCATCCGGATGGTCGTCGTCTTGCCGGACCCGTTGGGGCCGAGGAATCCCCAGACCTCACCGCGTGGCATCTGGATGTCGACGCCCGCAACCGCCGTTTTGCGGCCAAAGCGTTTGACCAGGCCGTGGACGTCGATGGCGTAGTCGCCGGGCATTACCAGTTCACCTCCACCGGCAGGCCCGGGTGCAGGCCAATATCTGGCGGGACTCTGGCCTCAACCATGAAGACAAGCTTTTCGCGGGAATGACGGGCATAGATCACAGGCGGCGCGAACTCCGCCTCGTGCGCGATAAACGTGATTTCCGCTTTGACTGGCGACGCCATGCCATCTGCGCTCACGGAAACGGTTTCCCCCACTTTCAGTCTGGAAAGGTCCGTCTCCGGAACATAGAACCGGGCCTTGAGGCCATTATCCGGCAGAATGGCGATGATCGGCGTCCCCGGATTCACGAACTCTCCCTTGCGGAAAAAGACTTCTTCGATCCTGCCGCTGTCAGGCGCGATGGTGCGCCGTTCATGAAGACGGTACTCAGCTGCAGCCTTGGCCGCTTCTGCAGACTGTGTTGCAGCCTGCGCTGCATCGCGGGTGGCATTCCGGGCGGGCAGGGCAGCGACTTTCAGGTCCTGCTCGGCGGCATGAACTGCAGCGGTCGCGGCATCGAATTCCGCTTCGACGGTATCGCGCTGGGATTTGGGGGCGTAGCCCTGTTCAACGAGGGGGATGATCCGGTTGCGCTCGCTCGTGGCTTTTGCGAGGCGGGCTTTCGCGGAAGACAGTTGCGCTTCGAGGCGCTTCATCTCTGGCGGCCGTGCGCCGGTGCTGAGGTCATCTGCCTGCGCCATTGCCTGGGTCAGCCTGGAGTTGGCCTCCGAGACAGCGGCTTCTTCGGCGGTGCTGTCCAGACGGAACAGGAAGTCGCCCTGTTCGACGCGGTCGCCCTCCCTGACGGGCTGTTCGACAACGCGCCCGGCGGCCGGGGCTGCGACATAGGTCCAGTCCGCTTCAATATAGCCGAGGTGGACGGGCTCGTCCTGCTGGGTACAGCCGGCGATCCCTGTCAGCAGGAAACCGGCGATGAGGGCGCGGATCTCAAAAGCATGTTTCATGGAGTGGTTCCGATCTGAAGGGCGTTGAGCATCATTTGCTCGTGGATCGCGAAAAGCTGGTCGAGATCGACTTCCGCCTCGGATGTCTGGTTGAACACAGCCTGCCACAGTGCACTGAAGATGACGGGAGCCATGATCAGGCGTGCGGTCAGTTGCGGGTTTTCGATTTTTGCTTCACCGGTTTCATCCGCCCGCTGCAGAAGGTCGGCGATCATGGATAGAACCCGCTCAATCAGTTCCTGCCGGTAGGTCTGCACGATTTCCGGGAACAGCTGGCTGTCTCCGACCAGGACTTTCATCAGGCGGGGCAGGTCTGTTTGACGGATCAGAAAAGGCGCGAACTCGCGAATGCCGTGAAGGGCTTCTTTCAGGGAGGCGGCATGCTCCGTAATCTGTTCGATGATCTCCAGATTGGGCGAAGCGAGGGATTCAATGAGCGCCTGAAACATCGCCTCTTTTGAATCGAAATAGAGATAGAGCGCCCCCTTGGACAAGCTGGCACGCCTGGCAATGTCGTCCATTCGTGTCGCGGCGAACCCTTTTTCGAAGAATTCATCGAGCGCGGCTGCAAGGAGCGCCTGACGGCGTTCGTCTTTCGCCTCGTCGGTTCTTGCCCTCGCCATCGGGATCTCACAAATAACTGACCGGTCAGTTAGCTAAGGTTTGCGCCTGCGTCTGTCAATCCTGTTACGCATTTGTAATTGCCTGATATTCTGCGCAGAGCGGGACGGTCCCTGAGCGCGGTGCGGTCTGGCGATGGCAGAACGTGACCGGGCTGGGGCGACAGGATGAAGGCCCGCCCCGCCGTCTTGGAACATTCATACATCTGACACGAAACTTTCGGCGTGGGACTCTAGGTGTGCCAGCATAATGCTGGGAAGAACCAATGCCGAGTGATGACCAATTCGTATATTCGCTGGAACTCAAGATCCTTGATCTCGAAAACCTGGTGAAGACTCTCGAGAAGCGGATTGACGAACTTGAGGCGAAGCAGGCCTCTGCCGCGCAAATGGCCCAGCCAGACGTTCCTGAAGATGTGCTCAGGCAGATCGAAATGGGCGACCATCCCATCCGTGCCCTGCGCCAATACCGGCTCATGACTCAGAAGGAACTGAGTGCCAAGTGCGGTATTCGAGCAAACCATATTTCGGCCATGGAGCGTGGTATGCCGTTCGGTTTGAAAACTGCCAAACGATTGGCAGAAGCACTGGAAGTTCCTGTCGGATTGCTGACCAGGTAGCAGGCGTCTGCACTTGGTTCCGTGTTCTTCCTCGTGAAAATAATCCAATAAAAACAGAATTAAACCCAGCCAAATCTCATGCGATTTGCGGGCGCGGCGCCGGCCAGGGCGGGGCGTTACATAAAGTTTACAAATCAGTTTCGAAAGCGTCTTGAAGCGCTGCAATAAGGCCCGTGGGAGATCGCGGGGCCGAGTCACGGATAACCGTCCGCTCGCATGGATCTTGCCGAAAATGCGTCTGTTCTGGAGCACACAGGGGAAGATGACGGTAATGAGTTTCAAAAATAAGTTCAAAAGCGCGATGGCGCGGAGCGTGGCGGTTGCTGCGATTGTTCTTGCGGCGGCTTGCTCGCAAGGCAGCAGCATTTCATCGCCCGGCGCGACTGATGCGGGCACGCCTCCCGGAGGCAGCACCGGTGGTTCCAGTGGCGGCTCGGGGTCGGGTGCGACTTGCCCGTCCGGCTTTACGGAAGGCACGCCGGTTGGTGGCCTCACAACGTGTGATCTTTCGGGCGCGTACCTGACCAATATCACGCTGGAGAATATCGACGGGATTGCCTACCGCCTGAGCGGCCGTGTCGATATCGGTACCGATGTCGGTGCTGAAGGCAACATTGCAGGTAGCCAGCCTGCTGTTCTGACGATCAAACCGGGTGTGACCGTATTTGGTGAATCCGGTTCCGATTATCTCGTCATCAATCGCGGGTCCCAGATTGTCGCGGACGGCACTGCAGCGCAGCCGATCATTTTCACCAGCGCCGACGATCTTGAGCGCCAGGCTGACAGTGACTCGTCGAACGACCTTGGCGGAGATGCCAATTCCGAGTGGGGCGGTCTTGTCCTTCTGGGTCAGGCGCCGATCAACCGCTGTAAGGATAAAGTGACGCCGGCCACGGCCCAGTGTGAAAACATTGTCGAAGGGGTGACCACTCCGGAAGCCGTTTATGGCGGCGCCGACACGACCGATAACAGCGGTGTTCTTGACTATGTGCAGGTTCGCTTTGCGGGCTATGCAATCAACACGGCGGGTAATGAGCTGAATGGCATCACGTTTGCCGGTATCGGCAGCGGAACACGCGTTGAAAACATCCAGGTTCACAACAATTCGGACGACGGTGTGGAGTTCTTTGGCGGAACCGTCAACATCAGTCACCTCGTCCTGACTGGCAATGCCGATGACTCGATCGACACGGACAATGGCTATGCCGGCCATATCCAATACGTGGTCGTCGTTCAGAACGAGAATTTCGGCGACAACATCACCGAAGCGTCGAGTGTTTCGTCAGATGTCGCGCCTCAGTCCAACCCGATTATTTCCAACTTCACATTTGTTGGTAATCAGACGAATGCATTCCGCTTTAATACCGGAACGCTGGGACATTACCTCAACGGCGTGGTCA